>CAIKYI010000142.1 GCA_903831545.1 uncultured Methylobacter sp.
AGATGCGCCTCGTTCCTCGGCACATATATATCAAGCGGGAAGTTATTTTTTACCAAATCCTTAATACTATTTTCCTAGTCTCTTCAGCGTGAAATTCAAACACGATCTTCCTTGCTGAAAATAAAAATCAAGCCTCACCTCCTGTTTTTTTAAGTCCATGCGTCTTATCTAGGTGTTATTTATAAATCAACCTAGAGAGACCTACATGACTTTGAGAAAATCAACAGCATTCGGTAAACACAGCTTTGCCACTCACGCCTCGGCTGCACTACTTGGCACCGCACTTGCCGTTTGCCTCCCCGGTGTCGCATTAGCGGATAGCCAGCAATACAATATCCCCGCAGGCTCACTTGCGACTACCCTAAACAAGCTCGCCGAAACCGGTGGCCTGCAATTAGTCTACGACGCTGCAATTGCCGAAGGCTTAAACAGCAAAGGACTGAGCGGAAACTACAGCCCTGAAGCAGCAATAAAACAATTGCTGGGTAACAGTGGTTTAAGCTATCGGATGACCGGCAATAAGACTGTTGTGATTGAAAAGCTACCGCCATCGTCCAAGCAGGAGCCGACTACGTTGAAGCCTATGACTGTGACTGGAAATGTGGTTAAAGACGTGAATGCTCCTGAAAATAAAGACTATAAAATCACCAATGCCGTTACTGCGACTAAAACCGATACGCCGATTATGCAAACACCGATATCGGTGAAAGTGGTTTCGCAACAGGTAATGAAAGATCAGCAAGTCATTACAGTTGATCAAGCTTTAAGAAACGTCAGTGGCGCAGTAGCCGGTGCAGGCGGTACTGGAACGTTTTTTCTGCGTGGCTTCGGTAACTCAAATGTTTATCGGGATGGTTTTTTGAACCAAAGCCAGTGGTCGCATACGGAAGACCTTACCAACGTGGAACGAGTTGAAGTATTGAAAGGCCCCGGCTCAGTTCTCTATGGACGCTCCGAGCCGGGTGGACTAGTTAATTTTGTGACCAAACAACCTCTGGACACACCTTATTACAGTCTGCGTCAACAATTCGGCTCCTTTGACCATTATCGTACCAATATTGATGCGACCGGCCCGTTAACAGCGAACAAAGACCTCGCCTATCGCTTTAATCTTGGTTATCAATCCAATAATACCTTCCAGGAATTTGGCGGCAATGAGCGTCTATTCGTTGCCCCAAGTTTACGCTGGAATATCTCCGATAAAACATCATCAACTTTGAAAGTTGAATACAGTAAAATCAGAGAAACAGGAAACGGCAATGTGCCCTTAATGGGTAATCGTCCTGCGCCGATTCCACGTTCACGAAATCTTGGCGACCCTTGGAATCTTCAGGAAGACGAATACACGATGGTGTCTTTAAACACCGAACATGCGTTTAATGATGCCTGGAAACTGCGTCATCGTTTCAATTTTAGCAACCATGTATTGACCATGTCGGCGCAGAATGCTGACGGTAACTGGGCTTCTATTGATCCAGCTGTAGGTGATATTACCCGTTCTTTCTTCGCGCAAAATATTGATGGCAACGATTTTCAGCATAACTTTTTCAATGCGCTTGAGCTGACCGGGAAGTTTAAAACAGGCTTTGCCAAACATACCTTGTTAGTCGGTGGTGATTACTATCGTTCCGATTATAGAGCGACGATGGCGGGTTTTGGCGCCAACCCAAATCAATACGATACGAGCAATATTTATAATCCTATACACATGGCTGGCCCTCCTGCGATTTCACAGGCGGATATTACGACCAGCAATTCGACATTACCGTGGTTTGGCATTTATGCACAGGATCAAATCGAACTGCCCTTTAATGTTCATTTACTGGGCGGCTTACGTTACGACAATGCAGAAACTGATAGTATTGCAACTGGCGAATATGCTAGTGATCGTACTCGTTCTCAGGAAGACAAAATATCACCGCGTGGCGGTGTCGTGTGGCAACCAATTCCCGAGCTTTCGGTTTATGGTAGCTATACTGAAAATTTTGGAGCCTCAAATGGTTTTGATCAAGATAGAAAACCTTTACCACCGCAAACTGCTTCTCAATGGGAAACCGGCATCAAAACCGAACTATTTGATAAACGCTTCAGTGGTACGCTGGCCTATTTTGATTTAACCAAAGAAAACCTTGCGGCATCAGTGCGTCCAGGGGTGACAGAAGCGATAGGCAAAGCCGAAAGTAAAGGAATAGAGCTCGATTTCAGTGGTGAAATTTTACCCAACTGGAACATTATTGGCGCTTATGCTTACACACCGTTTGCTAAAACGACTAAAGACTCTGCAACTGTTTATGACGAAAATTTTAATCCAATCGGCATTAATTCGGGAAATACCGGCTTTCGCTTAAACAACGCACCTAAACATAGTGGCAGTTTATGGACAACCTATGAGTTTCAGCAACCGGTTGTACATGGGTTAAAATTAGGTGCCGGTATGCAAGCCGTGGGTCAGCGTCAAATTGGTTATAACGAAACAGCACAAGCTCCCGGTTATGCGACAGTTAATTTAATGGTAAGTAAACTATGGAAAGTGGGTGCATCCAGATTAACCACGCAAGTTAATCTGGATAATTTGCTTGATAAGACCTACACCTCAAGTATCTACAGTTACGGGCCATCGAACTATGGCGCACCCCGTACGGTTATAGGTTCGATTAAAATCGAGTATTGATGTAACCCTGTAGGTTGGCTATATCTTTTCGCAGCCAAACTATTTATGAAAAATATTGGGTTACGGCTAACGCCTAACCCAACCTACAGAGCTGGCTGATTTCACCTTGAGCCTCTTATATTTTGCCTGATTGAATATTTTTTGTCGCTAAGGTGGGGATTTCTTGCTGCTGAAACGTCTTATAGTTGAAGCTTGGATTTTTTTGGTTGTCCCCCTCAAAGTTGGTTGTTGGACGTTATAAAATCTGGGCTTTACTACCTTCTAAATAAGTGTCAGGTATGACAACAAATTACCAGGGATGGTTTTTTAATGTCACAAGTTGAATATGAAAAAATAAATAATTGTTATAACAACACATATTAAATCGGGGAAGGAGAAATGGAAAAATTAAAACTGGTACAAAAAGCTAAAACCATAAAGCTACCCAAAAATCGCACCCTTAGTAAAGAAGATGATTTAATTGATTTATTTCCTCTGCCCCGCTATTTTCAGATACATTTTCAAAATGTTCATGAAAATAATCATGAGCTTCAAAATGAGTTGGCTCAGCTGAAACAATACGTTGCCAGGGTCGATGACAAACTTGAACGCTTGTTGGCACTGTTAAGCTGTCCACCTGAAGCTGCGCTTTAGTCAGGAAGCCGATAATTTTGAAAGATGTTAATACATTTCGTGGAAACGAAGCCAACGTTGCGCTCTTAAGCGTGAGTGAAGATACTGCTGTTACTTTGTCCCCCTTGTCTCGTGCCGTATTACCAACAACACCAAAAATCAGCTTACTGTTAACCGCCTTAACAGCTCAAGAAAAGCCGGCCTCGATGGGCAGCTTGTTATTTATATTAGTTTTTCTACTGCATCTCTGCGCAGCCCATTGGTTGTTTAAACCTGCCGAAGCCTTTATAAAAGCCCAGCCAATGATCATGGAGGTATCGCTGATTGCAGCACCCAGCCAGCAGACTACAGCCGCGCCGATTTCAGAATCTGAGCCTGTGGAGCCTAAAAAACAGCCGGAAAAAAAACCGGTAGAAAAAAAGAAACCGGTTCCCCATAAACAAATAAAACTGCCCAAGCCACAAACTATGGCGGAAAAAATGCTACCAGCGCCAGCAATGGCCGATTCTGCACCGATACCTGTAGCCCCAAGCCCAGCACCAAAGGTCGCAAGCAAAGTAACAGCGGATACCGCACCGTTTACCGAAGCCAATTTTAATGCCAATTACGGTTCCAATCCAAAGCCTAAATACCCCAGTATCGCTACCAGCCGAGGCTGGGAAGGAACCGTTTATCTTTTGGTAAAAGTATCGGTAGAGGGTCTGAGCGAGGAAGTCACCCTTCAGCGTAGCAGCGGTTATGAATCACTTGATGAAGCCGCGATCGAAGCGGTAGAAAAATGGAAATTTCTGCCCGCCAAACGCGGTGATACGCCAGTGTCCAGTTCGGTGATCGTACCTATTAATTTTATTTTGAATAACTAAAGGAATCCTTAATGCCCTATCATCTTGAGCCGAAAACCATCATCGATGGCACCCTC
>CAIKYI010000143.1 GCA_903831545.1 uncultured Methylobacter sp.
CGTAGCCAGCATCATGCGCATAAAGTTTTCCACATAACTCAGCTTATTTTGCGGATACATAAATGGCAAGCCCGTGCTGTATTTATGACACATAGCTACGATAGTGGGTACTTTGGCAATCAGGCGGATAGCGCTAATATCGCGATCTTTTTTTGAATTAATATCCAGCGCATCATGATAAAACGCGGACAAAGCGCCAACGACAGCCACCATGATCGCCATTGGATGCGCATCCCGGCGAAAGCCTTTAAAAAAATTGGTTAGCTGGTCATGCACCATGGTATGAATAGTTATGGTGCTTTCAAACTCGTCCATTTCGTCAATGCTTGGCAATTCGCCATTCAACAGTAAATAGCAAACTTCCAAAAAGGTACAATGCTCTGCAAGTTGCTCAATTGGATAACCACGATATAACAGTATGCCTTTTTCACCGTCAATATAGGTTATCGATGAACTGCAACTGGCGGTAGAAGTGAAGCCCGGATCATAAGTAAACATCCCCGTCTTTTGGTACAGGCTTTGAATATCAACAACATCAGGTCCTGTCGTTCCAGATAAAATTGGCAACTCACAGATAGTCCGAGCATCCTCATTTAAAGTAACACTGCGTAAATTAGTCATGGTTTTTCTCGGTTTTGAACAAGGTATGTAACATCATCAAAAAGTTACTTCTCGTTAATAACAGGCAAATCGAATTAAAAAATATTAACAGTTCCTCTGCGCCAGGATTGAAAGTTATATTTCTTTGCAGTAAATAAAGATTCATTTGATTTTTTAAATTAGGCGCTCAGGATTTACTTGAAAATAACTTTCTGATTGCCCAAGGTATTGAGACGATTTTCAGCGCCTTAAGGCCTTGGGTCACAACCTAAGATAAGTACGTGATGCTAAGCTGCTCTTTCTATAGCCTGCTTTGCCAGTTCAGTGACTTTAGCCCAGTTTTTTGATTTTACCGCATCGGCTGGTACCAGCCATGATCCGCCAACACAGGCAACATTAGCTAACTGTAAGTAACTGTGGTAGTTTTCAGGAGAGATGCCACCCGTTGGGCAAAAAGTCACTCCCGGAATTGGCCCGGCGATAGATTTAAGCATGGGTATACCACCCGCTGCTTCAGCGGGGAAAAACTTGAAATGATCCAAGCCATATTCCATGCCCAACATCAGTTCTGACAAAGTCGATATACCCGGAATCAAGGCTATATTGCCCGCCCTTGCAGATTCCAAAAGCTTGGGCGTTAAGCCGGGACTAATCGCAAATACGGCGCCCGCCTCTTCAGCCGCTTTTAGTTGTTCGGGAGTAGTAATGGTGCCCGCACCAACAATGGCGTCTTTAACTTCCTGACTGATAAGCCTGATTGCCTCTAACGCGATTGGAGTACGTAGCGTAATTTCCAATACTTTAATGCCACCGGCAACCAAGGCTTTAGCCAAAGGCACCGCATCCTCAAGATTCTCAATGACCATAACAGGCATGACAGGACCGGCATTTAACACGTCTTTAGGTTGGATTTTCCAGTTTTTTGAATTCATTGTTTTATCCAGAATTATTATGTTTAAATTAATCAACAAGAAACAGATTGGACGCACCTGTTTCAGCAGATGAGGCACCTAAACGAAAGCCACCAAACATCTCCCTGCCCATTCCATAATGATGATTTTTAGCTGAATTTGGCACAGGAACCCGCGCATTAAATTCTGCATCGTCAACCAACACATTGATATTGCCTGTTTGCAGGTTCATGGAAATAATATCGCCATTATGTACCTTAGCAAGTGGACCACCAGATTCGCATTCCGGGCACAAATGAATCACCGAAGGTACTTTACCTGAAGCTCCAGACATACGACCATCAGTAACCAAAGCCACTTTGAAGCCTTTATCCTGCAATACACCGAGTGGCGGGGTTAGTTTATGCAGTTCGGGCATGCCATTTGAACGGGGACCCTGAAAACGAATAACGGCGACAAAATCTTTTTCCAGTTCGCCGCGTTTAAAAGCGGCAAGCATATCTTCCTGATCATCAAACACAATGGCCGGGGCTTCAACCACTTGATGCTCTTCGGATACCGCAGACAGTTTGGAAATACCACGACCCAAATTGCCATGCATCACATGTAAACCGCCGCCGGTCGCAAAAGGCTTGTCGACAGTACCAAGCACATCGGCATCCAAAGAGGCTGCGGGAACGGATTCCCAAACCAGTTTGTCGTCAATCAGCTTTGGTTCCTGGCTATAGCTATTCATGCCACGCTCATCTGCCACCGTTATAACGTCTTCATGCAGCAGACCGTTTCTTAAAAGCTCGGCAATCAAAACACCCATGCCACCGGCAGCCTGAAAATGATTTACATCAGCCGGGCCATTTGGATAGATTTTTGCAATTAAGGGAACTGCTTTAGACAGATTATCAAAATCATCCCAGTTAAGAACGATTCCGGAGGCGCGGGCAATTGCGATTAAATGCATGGTATGGTTAGTTGAACCACCTGTTGCCAACAAGCCAATGACCGCATTAACGATGGCTTTTTCGGAAACCATATGGGCAATCGGGCGATAATCATCACCCAACGCTGTAAACTTTAAGACTTGTCTGGCCGCAGCCTGGGTTAACTCATCGCGCAAAGGTGTATAAGGATTGACAAAAGAACTGCCCGGCAAATGCAGGCCCATTATTTCCATCATCATCTGGTTACTGTTGGCTGTACCGTAAAAGGTACAGGTACCGGGACTGTGGTAGGACGCTGACTCGGCTTCAAGTAGTTCTTTACGTCCAATCTGACCGGTTGCATAAGCTTGACGTGCACGGGCTTTTTCTTTGTTGGTTAATCCGCTGGGCATAGGACCGGCTGGAATAAAAATGGCCGGCAAATGACCAAAGCTCAACGCACCAATTAATAATCCCGGCACAATTTTGTCACAAACGCCCAAATACAAGGCACCGTCAAACATGTTGTGACTCATGCCTACAGCGGTAGCCATGGCAATCAAATCACGGCTAAACAAGGATAACTCCATTCCGGACTGACCCTGGGTAATACCGTCACACATGGCAGGAACGCCACCGGCAACTTGCGCTACGCCGCCAGCCTCTCTGATGGCAGCTTTAATCAGATCAGGCGAATCCTTGTAAGGTTGATGCGCAGACAACATATCATTGTAAGCAGTAATGATCGCGATATTTGCTTTTTGATCGCCGGTCAAATCCGCTTTTTCAGTGGCACTACAGGCAGCAAAACCATGGGCCAAATTACCACAGCCCATGCCTGAACGAACAGGGCCTTTTTTAGCGACGCCATCGATATAAGCAAGGTAAGCGGAGCGGGTTGGGTGACTACGCTCAATAATATCCTGAGTGACTTTCTCTATTACGGGATGCATGTTTATTCCTAAATTAAGGTTACGCGAAAAAAAGGTTCAAGTTTGGCAAAATTTTAACACCGTTACCTTGCGCCATCTAAGTCTATCACTCTTCCCAGGCCCTTTGATCTCTGGCAATTAAATCGTCAGCGTCATCAGGCCCCCATGTACCGGCTGGATAGGGTTTGGGTGCGGCATCAATATGCGCCCAGGCATCCTGAATTGAGTCAACCCAAGTCCAAGCCTGTTCAATTTCTTCACGACTCAGGAACAAGGTCGGGTTACCCCGCATAGCTTCCAACACTAATTTTTCATAACCGCCGAAAATTTTGCTGTTTTTAAAAGTGTCAAAAAAACTCAAATCCAGCTTGGTTTTTTGCAGTTTAATATTTTCATCAATACCCGGTATTTTATTGAGTATCTGAATTTCTACCCCTTCATTCGGTTGCAAGTGAATGATCAGCTTGTTTGACGGTAAATCAGTAAAACTTTCTTTAAAGATGTTATGCGGCAATTGCTTAAAATTGACAACAATTTCGGTACGTTTGTAAGTCATCCGTTTACCGGTACGCAAGTAAAATGGCACACCGGCCCAGCGCCAGTTATCAATAGCGACTTTTAACGCGACAAAGCTTTCTGTAGTACTTTCAGTATTGGCGCCTTCTTCTTCAAGATAGCCCGGTACCTGCTTGCCCTTAATCTCTCCGGCAGTGTATAAGCCACGAACTGTTTTTAGCTCGACATTCTCTTTGGTAATAGGTCGAAGCGCCGCAAGAACCTTAATTTTTTCATTGTGGATGCTTTGCGCTTGCAGATTAACCGGCGGTTCCATCGCTACAAAAGTAAGAATCTGCAACAAGTGATTTTGCAACATATCCCGCAATTGTCCGGTTTTATCAAAATATTCCCAACGACCTTCAATACCGACTTCTTCAGCAACGGTAATCTGGATATGATCGATGGTATTGTGATTCCAGTTAGTGGTAAAAATTGAATTGGCGAAGCGCAAGGCCAATAAATTAAGTACTGTTTCTTTACCCAGATAATGGTCGATTCGGTAAGACTGTTTTTCGCTAAAAACTTCAGCAACCGCATCATTAATAGCTATTGATGATTTAAGATCATGGCCTATGGGTTTTTCCATCACCATCCGTGACTCTTCATTTAAAACGCCACACTGAGCAAGACCCTGACAAATGTTGGTAAACAAAAAAGGAGCCACGGCAAAATAATTAACCATCACTCTGGATTTTCCGTCAATGACGGTATTCAAAACCTGATATTCATCCAGCCGGGTTAAATCTATTTTCAGATAAGAGAATCTTGCCGAATATTGTAACCAAACCAACTCATCAACCGGCTCATTTAAAAACTCTTGCAAGCTTTTATGAACGGTCTCAATAAATCCTGCGGCATCGCCCTCAAAGCGATCTATACCAATAACTCGGGTCTCGGGTTCAATCAAGTTGGCTTTTTCAAGTCGATACAGCGAAATAAGCAGCTTGCGACGGGATAAATCACCCAACGCCCCAAAAATAACCAGATCACAAGGTTTAAATGTTGTTTCTTCGTTCATAACTTAAATATAGAGTAAATGGTTAGAACCAAAATCAGTCCGGCAACTTAAATAAACTGAAAGTCTGTTTTTTATTATCGCAGAATTCATCTCAAAATGCTGCACTGGTTCAAGTATGCCTTGACGCATAGCTACAGGATAGCTACAGGAATGGTGCAAAACAAAAAACACAAGACCTTAGTCATAGTAAAAAAGCCTGTATTTAGCCCAACTAATATTGAATCGAAACTTATTGACAGCACTTTAATTCACTTTTATAGTAGCGATTCACTGCTATTTGCCAAGAGGACATTATTATGCCTACTCCAATAACATAGCTTTACTTGAGCTTTGACACTGCCCAAAAGCAGCCGATGCCATTAAGTGCTTCAAGTCTTAAATTACCCGCCAATGCGTCTATAGATGACACAAAAAAACAATAAAAGGTGAAAAAAAATGAACGAAGAATCACCAGTAAAAGATAGATTATGGTTGTATGTGGGGGGCGCTGACTATCCCATTGGCGTTAAGGACAAAATTTGTGCTGGGAGTAGACCAGACCTTAGAATCCCTGAAGTTTCTAAAAGCAAGGTTGAAAGACGAAG
>CAIKYI010000144.1 GCA_903831545.1 uncultured Methylobacter sp.
AATTCTAGATGGAAAAGGGAAATGGTGGGAGGGGATGGATCCGGTAGATCTTTACGGCCCGAAACACGATAAAAAAGATCCGTTGCATTCACCCTTTGCCAACCAGTTTATGTGGAGGGTGGATGATGCCATCACTAAGTATCATCCTGATATGATTTACTTTGACGAACATGCAGGTGACTCACAAATGGATTTGGGGGTAAACATGGGATTGGGTTTTCTGGCACCGCAACTGATTGCAAACTATTACAACAAATCCTTGCAATGGAATCAGGGTAAGATGGACGTTGTGATTAACCTCAAAGCTGTGGGGGGACGATATAATAGTTTTCAAAACAGTCCTCAACTGCTTCCTCTTGTTGATCGCTCTCTTGTTAAGAGCACTGAGGCTATCATCGAATCAGAGATTACAGCCTATTCTTTCCAAACCGAAACCAGTATCGCTGATTGGCACTACCTGGCCGGTCAGAAATACAAGGATGCGAAAGAAGTAATTGAACTATTGATGCAAAACGTGTCACGCAACGGCACAATGTTGCTCAATATCACTCAGCACGGACGAGGCGAGCTTGATCCTGAAGTGATCCGGATATGTAAAGACATTGGTGCCTGGCTGAAAATCAACGGGGAAGCTGTGTACGGATCACGCCCGTTTGAAGTTTTCGGGGAGAATTCTGTTAGCTACACAAGAAACAACGGTAATGTTTACGCCACGCTCCTTGATTGGAAAGGTGGATCGATTACTCTTTCTGCTCTTCACAATGGAGCTACTACCTTAGGCAAAGTATCCAAGGTTGAAATACTGGGTTCCGACTGTCCTTTAAAATTTATTCAAGATGATAAAGGTCTTACGATTAAGTATGAAGAGCCGCTTCAAATACTGCCCGGAATCACCGATCAATCGTTGGCTTCGAAATGTCGTGTTTTGCGTATTACCCACGACAAAGGCTGGTTCAATGACGATGACCCAGGCGTAAAAGCTCCCGGATGGCTTCGCAAATGCAATCTTGGCACAGGAGACTTTAACAACGACCTTACCACTAGCGAGACAACCGGCGATAGTTGGACTTGTTCGTTCACCGGTAACAATGTTTCAGTCATTGCCCCAAAAGAAGCAGGATCGGGAAAAATAGAAGTTCTTATTGATGGCAAAACCCGCGCAACAGCCGATTTGTCTATCATAGGAACACGCAAAGCGCAGCAGGTAGTCTGTGAAATATCAGGTCTAACTTCAGGCGAACATACAGTTCGTATTATCAATATTGGTTCCGGACCTGTAGCTGTGGATGCCTTGATTGTACTATAATAACATGATGAGATAAATTGATCATTAAATTAAATTATATACTATGTTGAAATATTTGAAACTTTTGCCAATAATGTCTGTGCTTCTACTAGTCTGTACTCTGAACCTCAAAGCACAGCAAAGTACTCAAGGCAAACAACTCTTCGATAGTAATTGGAAATTCTTTTTGGGCGATCCCCCGGCTGTCAACACTGTTGATTTTGACGATAAAAGCTGGCGTAAGCTCGACTTACCGCATGATTGGAGCATTGAAGGGACATTGGATGCTAAGAATCCGATGGGAACCGATGGAGGATATTTTCCTGCAGGTATCGGTTGCTATCGAAAAACGTTCACGGTTCCGGCATCGTTTAAGAACAAGCTTGTTTCAATCTATTTCGAAGGTGTTTACATGAATTCGGAAGTCTCGATTAACGGAAAATTGCTGGGCGTTCATCCTTACGGCTATACTTCTTTTAGTTATGATCTCACTCCCTACCTGAAATTAAATGGCAAAAACGTTCTTTCTGTTCGGGTTGACAATTCAAAGCAAAAAAATTGCCGCTGGTATAGTGGCTCCGGTATTTACCGACATGTATGGATGGTTGTTACCAACCCAGTACATGTTGCTCAATGGGGTTTAAACGTTACGACTCCCAAGGTATCCACTAAAAGAGCAACTGTTATAGTGAAAACCTTGGTAAAAAACGAAACGGGATTAGCTCAAAATGTTAGTCTTAAAGCTACACTTCGTGATGCAAATGCCAGAAAAGCAGGTGACGATCAACTGGTACTGGAACTTCCTGCCAACAGCGAGAAAGAGTTTGAACAAATCATTCAGGTTAATAACCCTCTGCTGTGGACTCCCGAAACACCCAATTTATATCAGGCAGAAATTCGTGTTACGATGAATAAAAAAACAGTTGATACGATTAAAACAAACTTTGGGGTTCGCTCCATAAAATTTACGACCGAAAAAGGATTTCAACTGAATGGAAATACGGTGAAGTTGAACGGAGGTTGT
>CAIKYI010000145.1 GCA_903831545.1 uncultured Methylobacter sp.
ACTGCATAGCCCCCAGCCTGCCGGACTTCTATAATGCAGCCATCAACGGCACAGCTATTGGCTTTGGCGCAGGTTCTTGCGGGGCGGCGGCTGTGACTGGAAAACTCGTTATTGTTGAGGACATCGCCACCCATCCCTATTGGAAATCTTTAAAGGAATTAGCTGCACGAGCAGTATTAGGTTCCTGCTGGTCGCAGCCTATCCTCTCATCATCGGGGCAGATTCTAGGTACGTTTGCCATCTATCATCATACTCAGCACACACCTTCGGAACCAGACCTTTATCTGATCGAACAATCCGCCCATCTGGCCAGCATCGCTATTCAACGTAAGCAGGCGGAAGAGGAAATCCGTAAGCTGGCGTTCTTTGATGTGCTGACCAAACTGCCCAACCGGCGCTTGCTAATGGACCGGTTGCACTTGGCATTGTCGGTCTCGGCGCGGAGCAATCATTATGGGGCGCTGTTGTTTCTTGATATGGACAGATTCAAAACTGTTAACGACACGCTGGGTCATGATTATGGCGACCTGTTGCTGGTTGAAACAGCTAACCGCATTCAGGCTTGTGTGCGGGAAATGGATACCGTGGCCCGTTTTGGCGGGGATGAGTTCGTAGTGCTACTCGAAGAAGTGGATGATCAGGCCGAAGTTACATTACAGAAAGTATCCCTGATTGCCGAAAAAATACGTGTTGCCCTGGCTGAGCCATATCGGCTTAATGGCAATATACAGAATAGTTCGCCCAGCATTGGGGTGTGTTTGTATCTGGGCAAGAATGTGTCAATGGAGACCCTGCTTAAACAGGCCGATATGGCGATGTACCAAGCCAAGGATTCCGGTCGCAACACAATACGCTTCTTTGATCCGGTCATGCAACAGGCAGCAGAAAAACGCTCCGTGTTAGAGTCAGATTTACGTCATGCAGTGCCCGACCAGCAATTACATTTGCATTATCAGGTCCAGGTAGATAATGATCTTCGTCCGATGGGAGCAGAGGCTCTGGTACGCTGGATGCATCCAAAGCATGGCATGGTTTCTCCCAAGCAATTTATTCCAATCGCCGAGGAAAGTTCATTGATTCTGGATATTGGCGATTGGGTTTTAGACGCAGCTTGTCGTGTATTGAGTGCCTGGAGTAATAATGAACTAACCTGCAACCTGACACTGTCCGTCAACGTGAGCGCCCAGCAGTTTAAGCAACATGATTTCGTTAAAAAAACAGCTTTAACCTTAAGTATTCATAACATTGCGGCATCGCGTTTGAAATTGGAATTAACCGAGAGCGTGGTGCTAAATGATGTAAATGACGTAATATCCAAGATGCAAGCTTTGAAAGCGCTCGGTGTCAGTGTGTCGATGGACGATTTTGGCACGGGTTATTCCTCGCTATCATATTTGAAACGATTGCCGCTTGACCAGATCAAGATTGACCAGAGCTTCGTACGCGACATCGCAACCGATCCAAATGATGCAATGATGGTTCAAACTATCATCGATATGGCCAAGAACTTTGGTTTGAATTTGATCGCCGAAGGCGTAGAGACCCAAGCGCAACTGGCATTCTTACAAGAACATGGCTGCATGGCCTATCAGGGTTATTTGTTCGCTAAGCCAGTACCCATTGAACAATTTGAATTGTTACTTAAGAAAAACTTGCCCTGATCATGCTCATAATATTGGTTTTAAATATATGACAAGGCCTCACTGAGCATAGTCTTGAGCCTACAAAAACAGAAGTCTTTGAAGACAGATTGAAATGGTGATACTCAAAATGCTTCCCTTGCAGGTTACAAAAACTTAATCGCGGCAATGACTATGCAACCAACAGTCAAGGTGGTTGCAAAGGACCAGACCATAAAATGATCCATACGCGAAGTCAGTTGATCAAAGCGTTTATCCATTTGCTCAGACCGCTTATCCATATCTTCGCGTAGTGCCTTCATTTCACTGCGCAAATCAATATCCAAATGAGCAAAATGATTGGTCTGGGCCTTGAGCATCAAAATCATCATTTGATCCGATGATATACCTTGCCCACTGGCAACTTGATTCATCACTTTTTGCGCTTGACTGTCCAGCCACTCCTCAAAAAACTCGTCATCAAACATTCAGCCCCCTGTTTCTTTGGCTTAATGTTTTAAACTTTATCACAATATTACTGAAGCAGGATGCCAGCAGCGTTCTTGAACAGCCGAAGAGAGTTAAATAATGGTTAGAGGGTAACGAAACCAATTAACACATGATGGGTTTCGCTATCGCTCTACCCATCCTTCCTGCCACTTCACAGAGCCATAGGTGCTGAACAAAGTGACGCGCATCGATCGCGAACGATGCGCCGCCTATCGTTGGCAGCATCCTATATCAGCTTGATAGGCTGCGCAAAACATAGTGAAGCTCATCAACGCCGGTTGCAAACTAATTGATTATAAAACGAGCAAAGCCAGCTTTAAACGCCGGCATCGCGGCGTTTAAAGCTGGCTTTGAGGTTTACAGCAAAAATGCTTGATAGCTTATTTTATGGCTGATTATTCTGGAGCAACCGCTTTGGATTCGTAAATTCCGGTTAATTTGCGTTTAAATTCGTCGGAAATTAGCCTGGAATCCTGTTTGGTTTTTACTACTCTAGGAGTGATTAAAACGACTAGTTCCTTTTTGGTTTTATCATATAGTGTACTGCCAAATAATGGCCCTATCCACGGAATCTCATACAAAAAAGGAATTCCGCCTTTATTTTCAGTATTTTCTTCATTGATTAAGCCGCCTAACACGATCGTTTCTCCATCCTGCACAGCCACGGAACTTTCAATTTCTTTTTTATCAATGGTAGGGGTTTGTTGTTGAGTAAGAGTAGTACCTGAAGATGGTAAACTCACTACACTACTAACAATTTGCTTGATGTCCATAATAACCATGCCATTCGCGTTGACCCTGGGCGTAACATCCAGGGTGACGCCGGTATCCTTATATTGAATTGAATTGGTTTGAGCAAAGGAGCCACCAGTCGCCGTCCCGGAGAGAGGAATTGATGAGCCGCCGGTTGATACCGGTACTTGTTGACCGACATTTATTTTCGCATCCTGATTATTCAACACCATTAACGATGGCGACGAAATTACATTAACGTTACCCTTACCGGCTTGGGCGCTTAATATGGCGTTGACTAGTCCAGAATTATAAACAGCGCTTAATCCTCCTGAAGCAAAAGCAGCGCCACCGGCAGTGGCTATTTGGCCTAGAGTTGCCCCAGTAGAGCCGCTACTAATGCTACTGCCCTCATGATCTAAAAACCACTGGATGCCGTACTTTAAATTATCCGTCAAATTAACAGAGACAACTGACGCATCAATCAACACCTGCAACGGCAATATATCCAGTTGCTTAATAATCGGTAATACAATGTCATATTCTCGCGGTGTAGCGACTATAATCAATGAGTTATTGCCCTTATCAGATATGATTTTCACATTGTCTACATCTGCAACGGTCGCGGTTCCTGTCGCAGAAGAACCGCCCGACTTGCTGCTGGATTTCTTTTTGCTGGACGAGGTAGATGCCATCGAACCGCCTGTACCGCCACTCGACGCCTGTGAGGGATCTGTCGGCTGTTTATTGGTCACTTCAGCGGATTTTTTACCAGGGGCCACTTTGCCTGCGGAACTGCCAGAGGCTTGACCGGTAAAAATGCCGTTCAGGGTGTCGGCCAGTTCTTCGGCATTGGTATTTTGAACCTTGTAAACGTTGACCCCGCCGCCGGAGGCAGTGTTGGCTTTATCCAGCCTGAGTATCCAGCTTTCAATGTCCTGTAAATAACGCGATTGATGGGTAATAGCCATTACCGCATTCATCCGTTCGATAGGCAGAAAGCGGAAAAAACTGGAATCATCGTCTTTGGACTTACTGTTAAAGACTTCTTCCAGTTCCTTGATAATGGTTTCCGGTTCGGTATGCGCCAAGGGATACAAGCCAAAAGAACGGCCTTTCAACACATCAATATCAAAGGTGCTGACCATATCCATTACCCGCCCCAATTCATCGGGCGTACCGGACGCGACCAGGATATTGCGGGTGTTATCGGTGGTGAGGATGGTTTTTTCCTGAACCAACGGTTTAAGCACTTCCATCAGATCCAGTACTGCGACATTTCTGATCGGAATAACTCTAACTTGATAACCGGTTTTACCGGCCACACCGGGCGCGGCAAAATTTGAGCTGTACAAGGCTTCGCTGGCCGGTTCGATATGATAAATGCTGGCGTCTTTGATCAGCACCGCATTGTTCATGCGCAGCAACATTTCCAGGGTTGGAATCAGTTCGTCTTTACTTAACGGATCAGTGGTTTGCAAGGTAACTTTGCCGGTCACTTTGGGACTGAGCACGTAGTTTTGCCCGAGGATATCGCTTAACACCACCTTGGCCACTTCGCCCAAATCTGCTTCGTCAAAATTCAAACTGTATGAACCTTCGCCGCCGGCTTTGGTTTTTCTGTGCGTTTCCGGTGTGTTGGGCACATACTGGCCGGTACCGGGAAACAATTCACTTTTGACTCTGGGTTTTTCGGTGGGCAGAACTTTGCCCTGATTTTTTGACGGGTCTTCGGCCGGCTCATTTTTAACCGGCGCCAATGGTAATCTGGTAGCCTGTTTTGGGCCCAGCAATTCACAACTTGACAGCGATAAACCTACAACTAGCAAACAGCACGTTGTTGTTATTTTTTTGACCTTAGTCATTATTGGTTACCCTCAGGTGTCTCTTCATTAGTATTTTCAATAGTTTCCACTGCCGGTTCAGCAGCGGCTGGATCTGGTATAGTGCCCGGAACAGGCGGCACTGCGCCATTCCTGGAGGCTGTTTTTACTTTGGGTTTTCTAAGCAATAATTCCTTCTCGCTACTGCCCTGCCTGAACATTACCTTGTCGGCATTGATTTCCGTCAGTTTCCAACCGTCAAGCTCATCGCCTACGGTTATTTTTCTAAAATTGTCCTTGGCAGCTTTTGATTTGGAGCGACTGAACAGGGCCGATATTTTTTCACCCTTACCGTAAACGCCGGACAATTGCCAATCAAAGTTTTCCAATTTTACTGCGGCTTGTTCCGCCTCGGGACTTGGTTCTTCAACAGGGCGTCTACCTTTGATAAATAAAGGCCGGGCCACCAAATCGACATAACTATCTTCGGTCTGTTTGCCCAGCTCTATGTCCGGAAGCGTATCGACTTTGTAATCCTGCCTTTTTTCATCACTGATTGAGGTTAGCAAATCGTGTTGCGTGTAGGTTGCAAAGCCCCATTCCCCGGCAATAATCACACTCAAGCCAAGGCAGATAGAGACTAATAATCTTATGAGTTTAGTATTCATTTCGGCTGCTTTCTCATAAAACTAACTGCCTGAAAATTGACATTTAATTCGTTACTAGGCTCAATCTGACGTGTTGTTCTGCTTCTTATGCCACGCATCGGTCTTATGTCGATCTGATTGATAATAATCAGCGGGGTTGCCGTTTCAATCTTGTACAACACGGTTCTAAGCACTTCGCTATTTCCGGTCATTCTTACACTGACGGTTATGCGGCTAAATTCGTTTTTGGTTGTAACCGGAAGCGCCTGGGTACTGCTTAATTGGCCGCCAGCTTCAACGATGGCTTTTTTAATAAACTCCTGAACCTCAGCCGAGGCCAACGCGCCGGTGCCCTGACTGTTTAAAAGTCCCTGGGTCTGATGCTGCTCTTTAATGGAATTCATGCTGGCAATAACGGCGTCTTTTTTGGCCAGAATCCGTTCGTATTGCTGTAATCTGAAAACCAGATTATTTTTAGCGTCGCGCAGTTCCAGGTCTTTGTTAACGATGGGTACGATAACCACAAAAATAAACAGCAGGATCAACGTTCCCAGTAGAGCCAAGGCCATCCATCGTTGTATTTGCTGATTGCTGGCCTTGATCATTTTGGCCTCCCGTTATCCATGGGACTGACTGTCGCGGGGCCATGCAAATCGGGCGCTGGCGCTGTTTTGCCCGGGGTGGCTTTTGCTTGCGTTGCCGGGGTCACATCAACAGTAATCTGGAACCGCTCCTGCTGGCTGACCTTATCCTGGGTAACCGGCGACACGAAACGGGCGTTGGCAAACATGTCAGACTCTTCCAAAACGCCAATCAAGGCAGACGCGGCCGGAGATTCGCCCTGTATTTGCAAATGGCCGTCCGAATATTGCGCATAGCCCAGCCAGGTATCATCTTTCATTATCGTGCTTAAGTTACTGAACATTTCGATTACCGCCGGAACTGTTTTTTTCTCGGCTATCAATAGCCGTGTTTCCTCAATCATTCCGTCAATTTCGAGTTGCATGGCCTTAACGCCCTTGGCGCTTTTTTCTATGGCGTCAATTTTTTCCTGTAACACATTGACTGTTTGATATTCAAACCAGGGAGGCAACGCCAGCACCGCGCCCAACAGCAAAAAAATCGCCACACCCAGTCCCGAATAGATCAGGCGCGGGGTATTTGAGGTTTTTTCTCTGAGGCTTTCGGGTAATAAATTGTAATTGTCGTAGCTGTGTTCCAGATCATTGGGCGTCGCTTCATAATCGACAAATAGCGGCGACAGGCCCAGGGAGCGGATGTCTTCATACAGCACATCAAAGGTTTCCCTGAGCGTTAAGATCAGCATAACCCTGATTTGTCCGGGCTCATTGTCAACGTCCAGGGCCTTAACAGCAAAATAAACCTGATCTTCCTTAAACGGCGTGTAGCGATCCAGCTCATAACCTACAACCTGAGCCAAATTGTCTTTGACGGCAGCCGGCAGACACAGTTCTTTTTGAATGGCGTCCTGCCCGGTCAATCTTAGTATGACCGTTGCTTTAGCCAGCTTTTCGTCTTTGCCCAGCAACGCTTTATATTGGGCAATGCCGGTGGCATTACGCTCCAGTGTTGCCAGAGGTTCGGTTGCGTTCGCCACGTCAGTATCGGCATCTTTGGCATCCTGTATATAAGTCAGCGTTAACTGATCGTCATGGGGACGAATGACAATAAAGCCGTGCGTCTCGTAAACCAGTTTTTGGACTTTTTCGGGCACCAGAAATTCAAGTTCGCGCAACCACCAGCGGAAGAACTTTTTGGCGTCCAGATTAATTGTTGAATTCAGGCTCGTCATACTGTCTCACAAGTAACTCTTCTTTTTCATCAGTAAACAATGAACCCTCGCCAATGGCGTTGCGCAACCATTTCAACGCCTGAAACGGCTGTGACCCGGTACCATCGGATTTTTTTAACAATGTTTTTATAATAGCCGTTGTTCCATCATTCAATAATGCTTCGGCAATTACGGTAACGTTAATGTTTTGATCCAGACCGCCAGCCATGG
This sequence comes from uncultured Methylobacter sp., assembly GCA_903831545.1. Taxonomy (GTDB): domain Bacteria; phylum Pseudomonadota; class Gammaproteobacteria; order Methylococcales; family Methylomonadaceae; genus Methylobacter_A. The sequence goes on from CAIKYI010000145.1 coordinate 7,355, forward strand.
GTATAGCGGGAGCGGTTGGAATTGTAGCCGTGCCTGCCAGACTGGCGCCAAAGGTAGCAAAAACCGGCGCAGGCAAACCATTGATTGCGCTTTCGCGCTTTGCGGCAATAAAACTGCTCACTATTCCGGCATCCAGACCTGGTAACACTTGCAAAACTTCCTCGCTCGCCTGATTCAAATCCACCTTGGGTTGTCCGGAGTTGACAGTGATCAGGTTTTCAAGCCATTTGAACACCTGTTCATTCATGCCTAATACCAATTGTAATTCCTCAATAGATTGAAACGGCTTGTTACGAGGCTGATAACTTAAGCCGGCCTTTGTATATTCTTCTTTCTCTGCACCCTCTATGCGTACCAGGTCATCTGCATCACGCCAGTCCAGAATCGCATTAACCAGTTTGGTTTGTGCTTCGGTATCCACAGGCGAGGAAGCCAAAATACCTTCCAGTAAAGTCTGATCAGCGGTGTTTATATCGATTTTACCTGATTCCGCAAACAGTCTGATCCGTACCTTGCTATCAGTATAGTTTAATTGGTAAATACTGCCATCGGTAAGCCAACGTTGCAGCGGATCGGTATTTAACAACATCAACTCCGCAACAGCAAGCCCTGATTCAGCGACCGCCATGGCCTGGGCATTGGTACTGCCGCCGTTTACAATGGCCGCTTCCCGCCGCATGCTCAGGGCAAAACTACCGGCCATAATGGTTAGCAGACTTAACACCCACAAAACCAGAACCAGCGCGAAACCGTGAGTTTTGCTCAATTTCGACTCTCTTCCGGTTCGGACTCATTTACCGTGTTGGCACCCAGTTCATCGGTATTGACGGCTGCCGCGACTTTTAGCGCTATTATCATTTCCGGCCAATAAATGCCGTTTGTGGTACTGATGTTAATCTTGATCAATTGCGGCTGGCCATTTTTAGCTTGCCATTCTTCCTGCCAAATACTTCCCGCCCCTTCCTCCGCCGGCCCAAAATAAGACAAACTAAAGTCTTCTACATGGCGTAACAAAATGGCCTCTTCTTTATGCCATTGTTCGCCCTCGGCCACCGGATAAAAAGGCGTTATGCTCACGTTGATAATCTGTTCGTTATCTTTCTGCTGAGGCTCTAGCGAAAAAAGCTGTGCACCCGATTTTCCGGCACTTGCAGGGAAAACGGAGACAAATTGCAGGGACTGTTTTGTGCCTTGAAAAGCAAAACTCCGTTCTTGTGTTTCGCTAAAATCATTCCATAAAGGCATGGCAGAGGGTAAATGACGCTGGAAAAAATTATAAACTACCGCGACCTCATTCACGTCGGACATTTTGTTCTCGCCCTTCTCCCAGCTTTGCGCGCAAATTTTCAGGCTGGTGAACAATAACACCACCATGATGCTTAACAGCGTCATGGCGATCAACACTTCAATCAGGGTAAAACCTTTAGACAACTGGCGCGCAATACCCGTTTTACTACCTTGAACCTGAACTTTGCTCATAACACTTTATTTGCCAGTTTTAAGGTTATCAATTCAAGTTCCCGGCCCTCGTTTTTAGAGTCCTGATCACTCCAGTTAACGATAACTTTAACCTTATAAAGCTCGGCTCCCAGCGTGCTCAGGTCTAAATTCTCTGCCGTGAACTGAAAAGGACTGACAATCACCCGCCAATTATATTTCTCATTTTCCACGCCGCTGGCTTCGCTGGGTTGCAAGGCTGTTTCAACACCGGTTTTGGCCATTAAAGATTCAGCAATTTGTACGGCGGCACTATATTCTTCAGCAACGCCAGCGGTGTTTATTCCCGAAGAAAATATCTTCAACAAAATACCTAACGACAGCGCCAGTATTGAAAACGCAATCAGGATTTCAAGTAAAGAAAAACCGCGTTGTTTATTCATTTTCAAGTTCAATCTGCCCGGTTAACCAGTTTATATTGATTCGCCACGCGGCCTCGCCCAGTCCCAGGGTAACCCGGCCACCGGTAGAGGAACCATCGGCAAAAAACCGGATGTTGGCCGTGCCTTCGCCGGACAGTTCATTTTGCGCGGTCACCACGGTCAGATCGATGGCCTGCGCTATTTTATAAAGCTTTTCCCGCCCGGTTACCTTATAGGTATTATCACCCAGATTAAGGGCAACCGTGGTTTCCTGACGGGTCATTAAAGCCTGTCCCCTCGCATAGCGAAGAGCTGAAACGATCTCCCTTGCCGCCGACTTGATTTTTATGGAGTCATTGCCCGATGACAGATTAAGGCCAATCACGGAAAAACCCAGCACCACCACAAGCAGCACGACCGTTAATTCCAGCAGGGTAAATCCCCGCTGACCGAGAGGCGTTGGATTAAGTCTGCCTGATTTAGACTCGTCTCTCAACGCAGCCCGTTGACAACGCATTCCCACGCAGCGCGTGGGAACGAGATAGTTTTTCACCTTTAACCTTTAGCCTGTCAAATTATTCCCAGCTATTAATATCCTGATCTTCGCCTTTTCCGCCTTCCTTAAGATCCGCGCCATAGGTATATAAATCAAATTTTCCGTGCTCACCAGGAGCGACATAATGATATTCCTGCAACCAGGGATCCAGTGGCATTTTGGATTTACGCAGATAAGGGCCGTTCCAACGCTTGGAGCTTTCAGGAGATTCTATCAAGGCTTTCAAGCCTTGTTCGGAGGTCGGATAAGTGCCCAAATCCAGTTTGTACATATCCAGAGCGGCAGACAAATCTTCAATTTGAACTTTTGCCGCTTTGGTTTTGGACTCGCCCATGTGTTTCATAACCTGCGGTCCGACAATTCCGGCCAGCATGGCAATAATACCCAACACCACCAATAACTCCAGCAAGGTAAAACCCAGCTGGCGCAACGGCCTTGCCTTAAACCTTAATCCTTGAACCTTGAATCGAGTTAACTGTTTCATAATGTATTTTTCCTCTATTTAAAAAGCCAGATCATTAACGCTGAGAATAGCCAGCAAGATTGATACGATAATACCTGCAATCATCAAACCTAATGAAATAATCAAGGCAGGTTCCAGCATTGCCAGCATCCGCGCTATTGCCACCCTAAGCTGTTTATCGTAAATCGTTGCCACCCGTAACAGCATTTCTTCAAGGCGCCCGGTTTCTTCGCCCATTTTGATCATTTGCATGGCCATTTTTGGCAAAATGCCTTGCGACAATAAGGCCTCGGACATGGTTTTTCCTTGCTTTAACTGGTCTTCGGCATCCTGAATGGCTTCCGCCAAAACCAGATTATCGACGGTTTCGCGGACAATGACCAAGGCCGACAAAATCGATACCCCGTTACCCAACAAGGTACCCAAGGTACGGGTAATATTGGCGGTTTCCTTGTTTAACAAAATGCTGCCAAACAAGGGTATCTTTAAAAAACGGCCATCCCAAACCTGTTTTCTGATCGGATCAGCCATTTGCCATTTCATATAACTGGAGGCCCCTATAAAACCGCCAATCAACAACCACCAATAGCTTTGTAACCATTCGGCCATGCCCACCACAATTTGTGTGGAAATGGGCAAGGCTTTACCGGCACTGGCAAACATCTCGGAAAATTGCGGAACCACGAAAGTCAGCATCACAAACAGCGAGGCCAGCG
>CAIKYI010000146.1 GCA_903831545.1 uncultured Methylobacter sp.
ACGCAAATACATGCGTTCGATGATGGACGCCCAATCCTGGGCTTCGGTGCCACCTGAGCCGGACTGTATGTCCAAAAAGGCATTATTGGCGTCCATTTGCCCGGAAAACATACGACGAAATTCCAGGTCTGCGACTCTTTTTTCAAAGTGCTCCAAATCGTCAATAACAGTTTCAACGGTCTCTTCATCGTCTTCTTCAACAGCCATGCTCAACAGTTCTTCTGCATCGGAAAGACCTGTCTCCAGATCATTAATGGTATTAACGATGACTTCCAGCTGGCCGCGCTCTTTACCCAAAGCCTGCGCTTCTTCCGGGTTATCCCATATTTTTGGGTTTTCCAGTTCTCTTAATACTTCGACTAAACGCTCACTCTTAACGTCAAAGTCAAAGATACCTCCTAAGGGCATCGCCACGGCTTTTTAAGTCGACTATTTTGTTTTTTATCGGATTTATTTCTTGCATGAGGTGTATTTAACCAAGGACAGTCAAGACCCGGCATTTATCAACGCGAGCCCCGAATACTTTAAACAGGGGAATGATTATAAACTATAAGTGGACACGGTTCATCCCAAGTTACCAGCTACTCTTAAACGCGTATAAAAATGGAACACGGATGACACAGATTTAAGCAGATTAACACGGAGTAAACGAGCAAGCAGGACTGGCCTGGATTTTTAAATTCGGTTTTAATCCGGTACGGGTTATCTGTGTACTATTAATCGATGAAAATTAAATAACTCATCCATTGCTCGACATCATTCGCTCAACGCAACTTGTTCAAAGCCAGCTTTGAACTCCGGCGTGGAGAACAAAACTGGCTTTGGATGCGAATGTTTTTTTAAATTGCGTAGAAACAAGATAAAACCAATCGTTCAAGTTATTTAACTTTCATTCCTAACTGTTCAGTACTTTTATACACGATTAATGAATCTACAATTTTAGTGGGGGGTAATATTGCGAGCTGCCTTAGTTTTAAAGAGTCAAAACATCCAAACCCGCATTAAATGTCAGCGGCTGTTCTTCAATTGCTGAACCGCGCATTAACCCGGAAAAATCGAATAATTTCGTATCAGCCAGTTGTGAAGGTGCGACATTTTTTAGACTGGTGAAAATGGTTTCCAGGCGTCCTGGAAACTGTTTGTCCCAGGTTTTTAACATCACTTTCATGGCTTGGCGCTGAAGGTTTTCCTGGGAGCCGCACAAGTTGCACGGAATAATCGGATAATTTTTAAACACGGCCAGCCGTTCAATATCTTTTTCCCGTGTGTATGCCAAGGGTCTAATAATGATGTTTTTCTTGTCGTCGCTTAACAATTTTGGCGGCATCGCTTTTAATTTTCCACCATAAAAAATATTCAGAAAAAAGGTTTCAAGAATATCATCGCGGTGATGCCCCAAGGCAATTTTAGTGACATTATTGGCTTCTGCATAACCGTACAAAGTGCCGCGCCGCAAGCGTGAACACAAGCCACAGGTCGTATTGCCCTCAGGAATAACCCGTTTTACCACGCTATAGGTATCTTTCTCGATAATATGATACGGCACGCCCAGCGATTCGAAATATTCTGGCAAGATGTGTTCAGGAAAACCGGGTTGTTTCTGATCCAGATTAACCGCGATCAATTCAAATTTAACTGGCGCCGTTTTTTGCAGGTGCATCAAAATGTCCAGCAAGGTAAAGGAATCTTTACCACCGGACAAACACACCATGATGTTGTCTACATATTCGATCATGTTGTAATCTGCGATCGCATCGCCGACCGAATGCCGCAACTGTTTTTGAAGCTTGTTAAACTGGATTCTGGATTTTTGGTTTGGATCTGACATGGTCAGAGATATGAAATAAATGTGAGATTAAAAAGATCATCACCACGAACAACGGTCTGAAGACAGGTGTTCGTGGTGAATAAAAGAGTTGCTTAGCCGTTGTAACGCTGAAATATCAATGTAGCATTTGTTCCGCCAAATCCGAAGCTGTTAGACATAATGGTATTTAAGGTCACGTTGTCTTTACGTTCCCTGACTATCGGAATGCCTGCAGCGCCCGAATCAAGCTGATTAATCTTGGCCGAGGCACTAAGGAAGTTTTCTTCCATCATCAGCAGTGA
>CAIKYI010000147.1 GCA_903831545.1 uncultured Methylobacter sp.
GTTGTTCAGGTTGTTTTTCTTTTTTGAGAACTTCTGAGCCATGACTGCAATTTCCTGTTAATTTGTTTGTCTTCCTTTACTAGGAAAACTTAAGGCAAAATTTAAAATAATTAACGCAAGGAATTGGCATAATGCTCTGTTACTAATAGCAATACACCGTTTCTTACGTTGGTTTCCAACCCGGCTATCTCCAGAACTATTCCCACAGTTCCTTGGCTTTCCGCCCCTGCTTCACAACAGGTATGGCTCAAAATAAATGAATCTTTAAAACCACTGCATTCATTAACCACAGTTTAATAATTGAATTTACTGCACTAATATTGAAATTTATAATTTGCAAGGACAATATATGATGAACTGGCCAGATGCACGAAAAGAATTGTTTCAAATTGTTACAAAAGCTAATCCGAGATTATAAAAAAAACATAAAATAATGATTTAATTAGAAAATATGATTTTTATTTTGATCCTTATTGCTAAGTCGCCCTGTTCTTAACAATTGTATTGTTTCGACTTTAGCTGCACTTTTTGCCAAATTAGTAGCGGACAGGCTATAGCCTGTTATTGTGGAAGATGGTTAGAGCGAATTGGATAAAGTTGAATTAACTGTCCCACTAGAAAGAAATCAGGGACCAGAAAATTCAAGGAATTTAGTGGACACTTGGCAAGGCCAAAGTAAAGATCAAATTCTCCAAAGGGTTGACTGCCCTGCCCCTTGCATTTGACGCGCCTGGCAAGGCTGGCGCTGTGGGGTAAAGACCCCAGGGAAACATTACCAAAATTGAATGGTGATCTACGTTAAAAATCTAAATCATCAAGTGGTGGTGACAGCTTTGAACTGAAAAACACACTGGTCTGTGCTTTAAAGTTTTTGTATGAGACTGAGATTAATGTTGAGGTGGAGATTAAGCAAAGACATCTATCCGCATGGAACCAACAAGAAACTGTTCAAACCCAATTGCAGTGCCAACTTGGAAGCATTGAACAGGCAAATCATACCAAAACCCAGTTAATGATTATTGGAAGGATAACAACCTTCAGGTACAGCTTATTGAACATGACAAATTTAGCAGTACAACCAAGAATTTGATCGATTGAAGCATAGTGTAGTCCCCGAATTTTTTTAATCGGGAATCCCGCTGAATAAATTACATATTGATCTTAAACAGGCGAATCTTACAATTTATTCCCCCATTTATTATGTAAATAGTCGCGACGCGCATCAAAGATGTTTTCAAGTTTACTTGCTATCAGAACCCTGTTTATTAACTGTCCCAACCAGCCCATAGGCATGGCGTAGAACATAATATCTTCGATAACCACGCCGTTTTGTGTTTCAGTCAAACAGACTTCATGACTCCAAAATTTAAACGGGCCAATGCGCTGTTGATAGACAAAACGCCTGGGTTCATCACAGTGACTAATCTCTGACAACCAGGCCATTGGTATACCAAACACGGCTTTCATTTGATAACTTATCATTAAGCCGGCATATATGTTTTCCGGCACTTTAGACAAAATTGATACATGAAAAAATGACGGTGTAATGTCATTAAGATGATAAGGTGACGAAAAAAATTCCCAGGCTTCGTTGAGATTTACATTTAGCTGTTGTTGCCGGTAGAGTTGATAAATTTTCATCAGAATAAAATAGATTTTAACTTTTTTTATGATCTTTATATTTAATTGCTCTAATTTCAACAGAAGCAAGTATTGAAGTCCGTTGCGCATTATTAATTAGCGTCCATGCTTTAATCTCATGCAGCTCACGAAAACAACCTAAACATATATTGTTTTCATCCAGGTTACAAATACCTACACAAGGCGATTGTACCGGTTCAATTTTAGATGGCATTTATATAATTCCATAAAATGGTTTGATTACAATCATCAGAAATAAAATATAAGAAACAATATATTTTATTCATAGTTGATTTGAAAATATTCGGTCTTCCAGTCCACTATCGATGTGTAAACACTTATGGCTCAGTCGTGGAGGTTTTAAAAGGAATACACCCCACAACAGGCGCATTGCTTTTAAAAACGGCCAATACTGTATCGCCTGGCCTAAGTGCCATGTTTTGCGCACTTTGCTCGGTAATCATGGCGGCCAGGGTTTCACCGCCCGGTAATAACACAATCACTTCTGCATTGACCGCATCCTGTTGCACACGAATCACCTTACAAGGCAAGCGATTGCGAGCTGAAAACAAGTTGGCATCAGAATCCGTTATCACCATTATATCGACACTGTTAATCAGCAAAACGGTATCGGAACCGACGCATAAACCAAGATCTTTAAGTGATGTCAGACTGGTACTGACAATAATCTGCTCACCGCCTTTCAGCTTGACAATAATCTCGGCATTTACCGCACCCTCCTGAATTGCGATAACACTGCCAAAAATCTGGTTACTGGCACTGGTTTTAACTACCAGACGCTGCAATAACAGGACAGCATCAAAATCTTCAGCAAGACTACGGTTGATTTTTTCAAGAAACTGCCGATGCTGTTTTTCAAGGCTGGTAAACAACTCCAATAACGAGCGCCCTGCCCCGGTTAAACTGGTTCCACCGCCTTTATTTCCGCCAATCGCAGTGCTGACTAATGTTTTAGGCGAACCATTATTGGCTCTTTCGATGATTTGCCAGGCGCCTTTATAACTAAGTCCCATCTGCTTGGCAGCCTGATTAATTGAGCCACTTTGATTAATGGCCCTTAGCAACCCAATCATGCGACTATCCAGCGCACCGACCAATCGCAATTCACCCTCAACCCAGTTTGGTGTTTTCAGACTGTTGTTTTTTTTTGGCATGTTGATATAAAAGTAAAAATTCAAAAGCATTAAAGCCTTTTCAGGAGCAGCTATTATTTCGCTACTGGCAATAATTTGTCTATAATTTTTGCCCTGTATTGCTTTACGCACCAAATATAACTGGAATTTTTCCCTTCTGTCGTCAATAGACTACAACACCCGATTATCGCAACCTGACGACTGGGATATATGAGTTAAAAAACACCCTATTTTTCATTTCGTTATTTACTTTTATTCATAAAGAACTAAAATTGGGCCATGTTCCTTTTTTTAAATATTTCCAATTACATTTAAATGTGCATCGACAACAGCGTCGACACCTACTTCATCATCACAATAATAGGTCATTGAAAATGCCGAAAATATCTCTTGCCAGTGTTACTCCGGCGCTAAGTTTACTTGTCGCCAGCGGTTTCTGTTTTATCTCTATCCTTGACGAAGCCCAGGCCGCCGAGGCAAAAACTTATACCCGCACGCCAATGGCTGCATACAATGCTTTAATGGATGATGCTTTGTTGGGCAATAGTTATGAAAAACCAGTCTGGAATTTGCACGACACCTTAAAGCTGCCTAATTGGCTGACTGCCGGTCTTGAACAGAGAACGCGCTATGAGTCTTTAAGTGATACTTTCAAGGCAAGTCAAGCTGGTACAACAGCAGGTGGCGGAGACCAGCAAATTACCCTGCAAACCGATCTATGGCTACAGGCTAAATTGGGCAAATTCAGGTTCGCAGTTGAATTTATGGATGCGCGCGCACTGGGTTCGGATGTGAATACAAGCAGAGCAATAAACTCCAATAACACCGCGAATCCGCCTAATAACACCATGGTTGACACCGCTGATTTCACCCAGGGTTATATATCCTGGGCCGATCAAAATGCATTCTTTAGCGGACGGGGTTTAGAAGTTAAAGTTGGACGTCAAACCATGGACTATGGCAGTCGCAGACTGATATCCAGACCTGTTTTTCGTAATACCGTCAATAGTTTTACCGGTGTAAGAATCAGAGTGCTGGATTATGAGCACTGGCAATTTAATACCTTTGCAACCATGCCGGTCAACCGTTACCCCAACTATAACTCTGTCACTAAAGATTCAAATTTATTGGTAAAAGGGAACCAACAATGGGATGAAGAAGATACCCAAACCTGGCTTTCCGGGGGTATTTTGGAAGGTTATAACCTGATCAAGAATATTAATGCCGAGTTGTATCTTTATAATCTGGACGAGGGTGACAGCAAACTGAATCCTACCCGAAATCGACATTATTTCACGCCAGGCATACGGTTTTACCTAAAACCCGCAAAAGGTAATTTTGACTTTGTCGCAGAAGGCATGGGCCAGTTTGGTACCGTGCAATACAATACTTCAGTAGAAAACCGACAACAGAACCACCAGGCCTGGTCCGAGCATATCGAGGCCGGCTATAGCTTCGATATGCCCATGTCGCCACGCTTTTTGATCGAATATGATTGGGCAAGTGGCAGCAAAAGCAGCACATATACTGCAGGCTCAACCGATGGCCGTTTCGATTCACTTTATGCCGCTACCGATATCGACTTTGGCTCATCAGGCATTTATTCTGCCTTTCAACGTAGCAACATCAACTCACCCGGCTACCGGCTTAATTTCGCGCCTCGTTCTGATCTGACGGTTTCCATACAACAACGCTTAATCTGGCTGGCCTCGGCAGGCGATTGCTGGGGTGGCGCTTCATGTTCATCAGGCACAGCGCCAGGTTTAAAGGGAAATACCACGGGAACCAGCGGCAGTTATGTAGGCAATCAACTGGGAGTTTCAAGCCGTTATAACTACAACAGCAGTTTAAACTTTGATGTAGGCTGGTTTCATTTATTTAAGGGGCAGTTTGCCAAATCAGCGGTTTCAACAGCAACGTCTATAGCAACTCCCGGCGCTGATACCAATTATTTCTACGTGCAAAGCCAAATCAGGTTTTAACAAAATAACCCGGCCAATTTTATAAAGGAAAATCTTTTATGTTTAAGAATATTTCATTACGTTTTGTGCCAGGTGTATTGTTACTGGCCGTTTTTCAAAACAGTTTAGCGGCAACTACATTGGTTGCCGTTGCAGCCAATTTTAGTAAACCGATGACTGAAATTGCTGCCGAATTTGAAAAAGCCACAGGTCACACGGCTAAATTATCGTTCGGCTCATCCGGCAAATTCGTCTCGCAACTGGAAAATGGCGCGCCCTTTGAAGTCTTGCTCTCTGCCGACGAATCCGGCCCCGTTAAATTGGAACAGGACGGTTTTGCGGTTACAAACAGTCATTTTACTTATGCCCTGGGTAAGCTGGTGCTATGGTCCGCAAAACCGGGCTATGTCGATGAGCAGGGAAGCATTCTGACTACCGGCGGCTTTAAGCATCTTGCCCTGGCCGACCCCAAACTTGCGCCTTACGGTGCAGCGGCTGTAGAGATCTTAAACGGCCTGAAATTAAAGGAAAAACTGCAACCTTTTATCGTGCAGGGTGAAAACATCGCACAAACCTATCAATTCATCAGTACCGGCAACGCGGAACTGGGTTTTGTGGCCTTATCGCAAGTCATTGAAAAC
>CAIKYI010000148.1 GCA_903831545.1 uncultured Methylobacter sp.
CGATCTGCTTATACGACAACTATAGATAGAATGTCACTTGCCATGCAACGTTTAGAACACTTTATTAACGAAGGATAACTATGCCCATTACACAAATTTCAGCCACGGAATTAAAAACCAGAATTGCAAAGGAACCTGAATTGTTTTTACTGGATGTCAGAGAACCCAATGAATTCCAATTTGCGCGCCTGGAAAACAGCGTTTTAATTCCGCTTAATCAAATTCCGCAAAGACTGACTGAACTTGATCCCCAACGAGAAATTGTCGTCATTTGTCATCACGGCATGCGTAGCTTACAAGCCTGCACCTTTCTTGTTAATTCAGGGTTTGAGCATGTTGCCAACTTAAGCGGCGGAATTGATGCCTGGTCTTGTGCTTGTGATACTTCAGTACCGAGATATTGAAGAAAATGCACGGAATGAAGTATCGAACTTTTAATGCCCCACCAAGCAGACTGACTATCCAATAACCAATGCTCAACCAATTCACCGGCTGTTTAGCTACAAAATACGCCTTACCACGATAGCCTATAGGATGCTGCCGACGCAAGGAGGCGCATCGTTTCGCGATTGATGCGCTTCACTGCGTTCAGCGCATCCTATCGTGCTATCCAATAACCAATGCTCAACCAATTCACCGGCGGTCTAGCTACAAAATACGCCTTACCGCGATAGCCTATAGGATGCTGCCGACGTAAGGAGGCGCATCCTATCGTATTAATTAACAGTTTTTGGTTCCATAGCCAAATCCTCCACCCAGCAGCCGATCGGGTTACCCAGATTCATGTTGCTATCTTCAAAACGCACCAAAAACACACTGCGCTTGGGTTCTTCCTCGACATGGCCAATCAGGGTAATGACGCCACGGGTGCCGGCTTCGGCCAATATTTCGCCTTCAACACCTTCCGGGATTGAGCCGTCATCGGTAATCAGCCGTGCGGCATAAACGACATCACCTATCTCCAAATCTTCTATTTTCATTTTTTAGCCCCGTTTGTTTTGTAGCAAAGCTTACATTGTCAGCTGATTGTGTGAGTACAAACCTGTGTGCCCAGCTCTTGTTTACCTGAATAGCTGATTTTAATGCGCTATTAATCAGTAGGTTATTGGCAAACAAAGAAATGGCATACGGGTTGCTTTAACTATTAACAAGAACGATGCCACAAACTTGGGAGAGCCTAAAAAATGATTACATTAACAGAAAAAGCCATTACCGCGGTCGGGCGCTTTATTGCCGGTTCGGAAACGCCAACCGCCGGATTGCGCATTGAAGTGACCGATGGCGGTTGTTCAGGGTATCAATACGGTTTAAAACTCGAAGGCAGTCACACCCCGGACGATACGGTGATTGATTGCGGCGAGGTGCAAGTGTTTATCGACCCGGGCAGTCTGCCGATGCTGGACGGCATGTCCATTGATTTTCTCGACAGCATTGAAGGCTCGGGCTTTAAGTTTACCAACCCCAATGCGGCTAAAAGTTGCGCGTGCGGCACGTCGTTTAATACCAGCGCCGAAGGCACGGGCACTAAAACCTGTTCTTGATTTTATACAGGTTGGCCAGGCACTCGCCTGAGCCAATCCATTCGGTCGGCAACGGCGGGTTACGCTAACCCGATCTGCACCTACCCAGCCAGCCAATACGAGGAAAATGCCATGTGGGACTATTCAGACAAAGTTAAAGAACATTTTTTTAATCCAAAAAATGCCGGTGCGGTGGTCGATGCCAATGCAACCGGTGAAGTGGGTTCCATCAGTTGCGGCGATGCCTTGCGACTTACCCTTAAGGTCGATGACGATACTGAAGTCATCCTTGAAGCCGGCTTTCAAACCTTTGGCTGCGGCTCGGCCATTGCCTCATCTTCGGTGTTGACCGAAATCATCAAGGGCATGACCCTGGATGAAGCGGCCAAAGTCACCAACCAGGATATTGCCGAACAACTGGAAGGCTTGCCACCTGAAAAAATGCATTGTTCCGTGATGGGTCGCGAAGCTCTGCAAGCCGCCATTGCCAATTATCGCGGCGAGGTCTGGAAAGACGATCACGAAGAAGGTGCGTTGATCTGCAAATGTTTTGCCATTGATGCGGTGATGATCGAGGAAATGGTCTGGGCCAATAAATTACGCACCGTTGAAGATGTCACTAACTTTACCAAAGCCGGCGGCGGTTGCGCGGCCTGTCACGAAGACATCGAAGCCATTCTGGAAAAAGTGCTGGCCGAAAAAGGCGAAAAATTCGACCCCACTGTCGCCCCTGTCCCCGCACCAGCCAAAATCGCTGCGGTTAAAGCGCCGCTGACCAGTTTGCAACGCATCAAAAAAATCGAAGAAGTATTGGAATCACTCCGCCCCGCCTTAATGGCTGATGGCGGCGATGTGGAACTGGTTGAAGTGTTGGGCAATACCGCTTACGTGAACATGACCGGCGCCTGTAACGGTTGCCAAATGGCGGCGATGACCATTGCCGGAATTCAACAACGCTTGATGGAAGTGATGGGCGAATTCATTAAAGTGGTGCCCGCTTCTGAAATGACCAAATTAGTTAACATCGAGGTGGCGTGATGACCGATATCTATCTGGATAACAATGCCACCACCAAGGTCGATCCGGCCGTGGTGGATGTGATGATTCCCTATTTTCTCGAACAATACGGCAATCCCTCGTCCATTCATAAATTTGCCGATGGCGTGGCGCGCGGCCTCAAGCACGCCCGGCAACAGGTTCAGTCCTTGATCGGTTGTGAACATGATTCGGAAATCATCTTCACCTCCTGCGGTACCGAATCCAATTCCACCGCGATATTGTCAGCGATCAAAGCCCAACCGAACAAAAAAGAAATCATCACCACCATGGTCGAGCATCCCGCCATTTTAAACGTCTGCGATTATCTCGAAAAAGAAGGCTACACCATCCATCGCATGCCGGTGGATAAAGCCGGACGCCTCAATCTGGAATCTTACAAACGGCTGTTATCCGATCAGGTCGCGCTGGTCACCGTGATGTGGGCCAACAATGAAACCGGCACGATTTTCCCGGTCATCGAAATGGCGGAAATGGCCAACGCCGCCGGGGTGATGTTTCATACCGACGCGGTACAGGCAGTGGGCAAGATTCCGATGATGTTGCAAGACACCAAAATCGATATGTTGTCGGTGTCCGGGCATAAACTACATGCCCCCAAAGGCATCGGCGTGTTGTATTTACGCCGTGGTACCCGTTTTCGTCCGTTGTTGCGCGGCGGTCATCAGGAACGCGGCAGACGCGCCGGCACCGAGAACAGCGCCTCAATCGTCGGTCTGGGCAAAGCCTGCGAACTGGCGCAGCACTTTATCGAATATGAAAACACCCAGGTCAAAGCCATGCGCGACCGTCTGGAGCAAGGCATTACCGAACTGATTCCGCACTGTTTTGTCACCGGTGATTTGTACAACCGTTTGCCTAACACCACCGATATAGCCTTTGAATATATCGAAGGCGAGTCCATCCTGATGTTATTGAACAAAGCCGGTATCGCGGCATCGAGTGGTTCGGCCTGTACCTCCGGTTCGCTGGAACCTTCGCATGTGATGCGGGCCATGGATATTCCCTACACCGCCGCTCATGGCACCATTCGCTTTTCCTTTTCGCGCTATAACTCAATGGCGGAAGTGGATAAAGTCATCGAAGTGATGCCCGGTATCGTCGCCACGTTACGCAAATTATCGCCGTATTGGTCCGGCGATGGACCGGTAACCAACCCTGAGCAGGCGTTTGCTCCGGTTTATGCATAAAATTTGGTTAGACTCAAGTAAAGGCATTCCTGTCACGGATAAAACGACTTGGAGACTCAGCTAATGGTTATGGTCATGTCCGATAAAATAAAAATCAGTGCAGATAAACCGTTGAGTTTTACTGCGCAATGGGTTGAGGATGTTAATTGTGTTTTTGGTCGTGACCCCGCCGCGCACAGTGTCTGGGAAATATTGCTGACCTATTCCGGTGTTCATGCGGTGCTGATACACCGAATCAGTCACCGTTTATGGAAAGCCAAATGGAGACTGGCCGCCAGGATTTTGGCCGCGACCGGCAGAATGCTCACCAATGTTGAAATTCACCCCGGCGCTACCATAGGTCGACGCTTGTTTATCGATCATGCGTTGGGTGTCGTGATTGGTGAAACAACAGAGATTGGCAATGATGTCACTTTGTATCATGGCGTGACTTTGGGCGGCACAACCTGGAATAAGGAAAAACGTCATCCGACGCTGGGCAACAATGTGCTGGTGGGTTCAGGTGCCAAAATTTTAGGCGCCATTACCTTGGGCAACAATGTGCGGGTCGGGGCTAATTCAGTCGTTATAAAAGATGTGCCGCCTTGTTGTACGGTGGTTGGTATTCCCGGTCGTGTCATTCAAAGTAAAGGCACCCAAATACAAAACCGTCATGGCATTGATCTGGATCATCATTTGATTCCCGATCCGGTTGGAAAGGCCATCGCCTGCCTGATTGAGCGGATTGATGAACTGGAAGCGACGCAAGACAAGTCAAATAAAGTTCTGGCTGAAGACAGTTGTGGCGTATGCGATGCAGAAAGCATTTGTATTCCCAGAAAAGAAAGCCCGGTAAAACTGGCGGAGAGCGCATAAATGGATCTGTTGGATTTTGAAGCACAAGGTTTA
>CAIKYI010000149.1 GCA_903831545.1 uncultured Methylobacter sp.
AAGTTATGGGGTTTATTTATTCCGAGTTGCCTAAGTTATCGCCCCGCTTATCTTATTCTTCCATGCTTCAGCTGCTATTTCAGAACTGAAAGATGCAATATCTAATTTTGTGGAAAATATATTTTGACAATAAAAGACAACCGGTCGTATTATTAACCCATGAATAGAGCAACTAAAAAAATCACCAATAAAGAAAACCTGTTAAGCGAAGGGGTTGCTTTGCTTATGCAGCAAGGTTATCACGGCACTGGCTTGAAAGAGATTCTTGATGCCGTGCAGATCCCTAAAGGCTCGTTCTACAATTATTTTGGCAGTAAAGAGAACTTTGCTGCTGAAGTCATACAGCACTATATAAACCCCTTCATAGATCAATTAAACGGGCATTTACAAAATCAGGAAATGGATGCCTTAAGTGCTTTATCGTGTTATTTCAATGAATTAATAACAGAATTAGAAAAAGCTGGTTATAAAGGCGGTTGTTTATTAGGGAATTTAATGGGTGAGATCGGCGATACCAGTGAGCTGTGTAAACAGTCCTTACAATCTGCGGTTCATCGTTACCGAAATTTGTTGCAAACAGGTCTGTTAAAGGCGCAACAAGAGGGAACTGTAAGAGTCGACAAATCAGCGCAAGAGATGGCTGATCTGTTGGTTAATATGTGGCAAGGAGCTTTATTAAGAATGAAAATTGAGCAATCATCCCTACCTCTCAAGCAATGCTGCGAACAGCTGTTGGGTGATTTTTTTAAGGCTAAATGATATTATAAACTTTAAGACGACCAGTCGTTTAAAATATAACCCAGGAGAAACATTACCATGCCAAAATATATTATCGAACGCGAAATACCCGGTGCAGGTTCATTAACAGCTCAGGATCTGCAAGGTATATCGCAAAAATCATGCGGTGTACTAAGTGATATGGGACCCAAAATACAGTGGGTAGAAAGTTATGTAACCGACGATAAAGTCTATTGTGTTTATATAGCACCCGATGAAGCGACTGTAAAGGCACACGCCGAGCAAGGCGGGTTTCCAGCCAATCGTATTTCCCAAATTAAAACCATGATTGATCCGACTACGGCAGAAATATAGTCGTTAGCAAACGAGAGACTGAAGGTGTGCGATTATGTGCACGCCTTTGGAATCTGTTATCTGCGCATTGACGTGCCAAGGTTTTGGGAATGCGCTTACCTTTATAGTTAAAAAGAACCCTATGAAACTAGAAACAATAGCTGTACATGGTGGCTATAGCCCGGACCCAACTACCAAAGCAGTGGCGGTGCCAATTTATCAAACCACCTCTTATGCCTTTGATGACACACAGCATGGCGCTGATCTATTTGATCTGAAAGTCGCCGGCAATATCTACACACGTATCATGAATCCGACTACCGACGTGCTTGAAAAGCGCGTAGCCGAATTGGAAGGCGGTCTTGCCGGTT
This sequence comes from uncultured Methylobacter sp., assembly GCA_903831545.1. GTDB lineage: Bacteria > Pseudomonadota > Gammaproteobacteria > Methylococcales > Methylomonadaceae > Methylobacter_A. The sequence continues at coordinate 1,443 of CAIKYI010000149.1, forward strand.
TGGCTTTGGCGTCAGGTATGGCGGCCATAACTTATGCCATCATGACCATTGCCGAAGCAGGGGATAATATCGTTTCAGCCGCTACCTTATATGGTGGAACCTACAATCTGTTTGCCCATACTTTGCCGCAATATGGCATCAATGTAAGATTTGCCGATTATTGTGATCCTGCCGCTTTTGAGCAGTTGATTGACGAAAAAACCAAGGCTATATTCTGTGAGTCGGTCGGTAACCCACTGGGTAACATTACTGATTTTGAAGTTTTGGCCGAAATTGCCCATCGTCATGGCATACCGCTGATTGTGGATAATACCGTGCCGTCACCGTATCTGTGCCGACCGATTGAGCATGGTGCCGATATTGTCGTGCATTCATTAACCAAATATTTGGGCGGTCATGGCAACAGCATCGGCGGAGTAATTGTTGATAGTGGCAAATTTCCTTGGGCTGAACACAAGGTTCGTTTCCGTCGACTTAATGAACCTGATGTCTCTTATCACGGTGTGGTTTATACCGAAGCCCTGGGACCTGCGGCTTACATTGGTCGTGCTCGAGTAGTGCCGTTGCGAAATACAGGTGCTGCTATTTCACCCTTTAACTCGTTTTTAATTTTGCAGGGCATTGAAACCTTGGCGCTGCGCATGGATAGAATTTGTGAGAATGCCATTAAAGCGGCTCAATTTCTACAAAAACACAAAAAAGTGGCGTGGGTTAATTATGCTGGTCTTGAGGATCATCAAGATAAACCGTTGGTTGATAAGTATATGGGGGGGCGAGCCTCCGGCATTCTTACTTTTGGCTTGAAAGACGGTCGTAAAGCCGGGGAAAATTTTCAGGATGCTTTAAAGTTATTTACCCGACTGGTGAATATTGGTGATGCCAAATCATTGGCTTGTCATCCGGCATCGACCACGCATCGACAACTTTCACCGCAAGAACTGGTTAAGGCTGGGGTGACGGAAGAGATGGTGCGTCTGTCCATCGGCATTGAGCATATCGATGACATTTTGGAAGATTTGGAACAAGCTTTGGCGGTAGCTTAAGGCATTAAGAAAAACGTTACATAAAAAAGCCCCAGCGTTTTTAGCTTGGGGCTTTTTTGTTAAAGCGGCGAAGTAATTATTTTTTCATTTCTTTTTTGAATACCGCATCTAATTTCTGGTTGGCTTCCTGGCGGTATTGTTTTGAATTATCAATTGCGGCGGGTTTAGGCGCTACAACTGGTGCAGCGACTGGCACGGAAACAGGAATTTCAACGACATGTTCGTGTGCTTCTGGGGTTGTGTCCAAACGAAATGCCGGGCCGTAAGTCGTATCTACATCAAAGTCATCCCAGATATAAGCCGGTTGAGCAATCAGTTTAGTGGGAAGAGGGAAGGTAACCAAATCTGCAATTCCTACGCCAAGGCGACCACCAGTGTTAAGCAGTCCTTTAAATAATCCGCCTATAACGCCATAAAAAATATTGCTTTTATTGGTCGTGTTTATGATGTTCTTGGGGATTTCCAGCGGTGCGGTAGTCAGATTGGCAAAAGCATTCAGAGCCTTATTGCCAACTTTGCTGCCATAACTTGACTGACCTGGCTGATAATCCGCAAATGTTGTTGGCGCATAGGCTGCAAGCAAGCCTGTGAATAAAAATAATGCAAAAAAACGACTTAATTTACGCATGACAAAACCTGTAGGTGGGTTAATAGTGAAATCAGTATAGCAGAGCTGTCATTATTTATTCATCCGTGCCTTGGCAAAAGCGTCAGCCATGGAGCCTTGTACCGTAACCTGCTGTTTGGGCTTATAGTCGGCCTTTTTTTGCTGATTCCGTTCGGGTCTGGCTTCGCTTGCATCAGGGTTGGTTTTCATGGACAAAGCTATGCGTTTTCGTTCGACATCGACTTCCATGACGGTGACTTTGACCATATCACCGGTTTTAACAGCGTCTCTGGGGTCTTTGACAAAGTTGTCCGATAAATGGGATATATGCACCAGACCATCCTGATGCACGCCAATGTCAACAAAGGCACCGAAATTTGCGACATTGGTCACTACGCCATCCAGTTTCATGCCAACCACAAGATCGGTGATTTTTTCGATGCCAGCCTTGAATTCGACGCTTTTAAATTCCGGCCTGGGATCGCGTCCCGGCTTTTCAAGTTCTTGCAAAATGTCGGTGACTGTCGGGAGACCAAAATACTCGTTGGTGTACTGCCCAGGATTAAGTCCTCGTAAAAACTGACTCTGGCCGATTAAATCGCGTATTGATTTTCCGGTGTCAGCGATAATAGCTTCAACCACTGGATAAGCTTCGGGATGCACGGAAGAGGCATCCAGCGGGTTATCGCCATTCATGATGCGTAGAAATCCTGCCGCCTGTTCATAGGCCTTTTCGCCTAAACGGGGCACTTTTTTCAATTGCTTGCGATTGGCAAACGGGCCGTTTTCATTGCGAAAAATAACAATGTTTTCGCTAATGCTGGCAGATAAACCGGAGACCTGCTTTAACAAAGATACCGAGGCGGTATTGACATCAACGCCAACCGCGTTAACACAATCCTCAACGACGGTATCTAGGCCTTTGGCCAACTGAACCTGATTGATATCATGCTGATACTGACCGACGCCGATCGATTTTGGATCGATTTTAACCAGTTCCGCCAAGGGATCCTGCAAGCGTCTGGCGATGGAAACCGCGCCGCGCAAAGTCACGTCCAAATCGGGAAATTCTTTAGCTGCCAGTTCCGACGCGGAATAAACCGAAGCTCCGGCTTCCGACACGGTAATCTTGGTGAATTTAAGATCGCTGTGTCTTTTCATCACTTCGGCGACCAGTTGGTCGGTTTCTCTGGAACCTGTGCCATTGCCTATGCTGACCAAATCAACTTTATGTTTTTGGATCAGTTTTGCGAGGGTGTCAATCGATCCATCCCAGTCCTTGCGTGGCGGATGAGGATAAATAGTGTCGGTGCCCAGGACTTTTCCGGTTGGATCAACAATGGCAACTTTAACACCGGTACGTATACCTGGGTCCAGGCCCATCGTCGCTTTAGGGCCAGCCGGTGCGGCCAGTAGCAAATCTCTTAAATTGCTGGCAAACACCCGAATGGCTTCCAGTTCGGCTGCTTCGCGCAACCTTAGTTTTAAATCCAGATCAATTCGGGTGTAGAGTTTTATCTTCCAGGCAAAACGTGCCGTTTCTGCAAGCCAGATATTGGCAGGTTTGGAGTTGTCGGTAATATTAAGCCTTAAGGTAACAAACTGAACGCAGAGCTCATGTTCCAGTTTATCGTCAGCGCCCGGTTTAAGAGTCAGGTTTAACATATCCTCATTGCGACCCCGAAATAAGGCCAATGCCCGGTGCGAAGGAATTTTGTTAATGGCTTCCTGGTAATCAAAATAATCTTTAAACTTTTCGGCGGCTTGTTCTTTGCCGGTTACAACCGTGGCATGC
>CAIKYI010000150.1 GCA_903831545.1 uncultured Methylobacter sp.
CGGCTTGGATTTTTTCTTGAATTTAATAACCCGGTAGCCTTGTCGCCGCAGCTCGGTTTTGGCGATGAGCTCGTTTTTTGCAGAGATTATTCCACCGCTTTTCTTTTTGTTCCTATCGGTTCCTGCCCAGATGAAATCGATTTGTTCAGTTGGCTCTGCCATATTTATTCCTTGGTGATTCGGTCAATTTCTTCGAGGCTGGTGATGCCCATGCGTACTTTGTTTAAACCTGACCTACGCAAGTCATTAAAGCCTTCAGCCAGAGCGCATTCTGCCAGTTGGTCGGTATTGCCCCCGTTTAATATCAGTGTGCGCATTTTGTCAGTCAGCGTTAAGACTTGGTAAATCCCTACCCGACCTTTAAAACCATTGGTGCAATGTTCGCAGCCCACGGCACTAAATACTTTAAGCTCGCGTAACTCTTCTTCTTTAAAGCCTGCATCAATCAGGACTTTATCGGGAAGATTGGCCGGTGTTTTACAGTATTCACAAAGTCGTCTTCCCAGTCGTTGCGCCATAATCAAATTGATTGCAGATACAATGTTAAAGGCAGGTATGCCCATTTGCAGAAGTCGGTTTAAGGTTTGTGGGGCATCGTTGGTGTGTAGGGTAGATAGTACCAAATGGCCAGTTTGCGCGGCTTTAACGGCGATTTCTGCGGTTTCTAGATCTCGAATCTCACCTACCATGATGACATCAGGATCTTGCCGTAAAAAAGCCCGTAAAGCGCTGGCAAAAGTAAGCCCGGCTTTAGGGTTCATGTTGACCTGATTAATCCCTTCGACGGTAATTTCAACCGGGTCTTCGGCTGTAGAAATATTGCGCTCGATGGTATTAAGGATGTTTAAGCCGGTATAAAGCGTAACTGTTTTGCCGCTCCCGGTTGGTCCTGTCACCAGCACCAAACCATAGGGTTTATTGATGGCCTCAAGGAAAATCCGTTGCTGCTCCGGTTCGAAGCCCAGTTTTTCGATACCCAATTGCGCACTGGTAGGATCTAAAATCCGCATTACGACTTTCTCGCCGAACAAGGTCGGGCAAGTATTTACCCGGAAATCAATGGCGCGATTTTTGGATAGTGTCATTTTGATGCGCCCGTCCTGAGGAACGCGGCGCTCGGCAATATCCATTTTGGACATGACTTTAATGCGGGACACGATTCTGCCGGCAATGCTTGCAGGTGGCGAGGCAACCTGCCGGAGTATGCCGTCCGAACGATAGCGGATTCGGAAAGCTTTTTCGTAGGGTTCCATGTGTATATCAGATACCCCCTGTTTTATGGAATCCAGCAGGATTTTGTTTACGTAACGCACAATGGGCGCATCGTCTATATCTGAGTTAACATCGGCTTTAGGTGCAACATCTTCGCCACCGGAGATATCAAGGTTGTCCAAATCCTCATCCAGCATATCGGTCATTGACGTGTCGGCAGCTTCCAGGGCTACTTCGATTGCATTGGTGAGCTTGTCTTCTTCAACAAGAATCGCTTCCGGATTTAGACGGCTATGGAATTTGATATCATCCAGGGCATGAAAATTTGACGGGTCAGAAATTGCAATGAACAGTGATTTACCTCTGGTAAACAGCGGTAGCACATGGCATTTACGGATAAATTTTTCACCGACCAGATTTATTGGCAGTCTACGAAAATCAATGGCATTGAGGTCAAAAAAAGGCACACCAAATTCAATAGAGGCTTGGTAGGCTAAAGCTTTGCTGTCAATAATTTTATTAGTGACCAGATAACGGATTAGCGGAATATTGTTTTTCTGCGCTTCCTGGCTATAGGTGTGCGCATCGCTTTCAGTTAGCAAGCCTTTGTCAATCAAGCATCGTGTGAGGCCGCTAAACTGTATATCTGTTGATCCGCTAAGCATAGGATGATTTTATTTTTAGTTGTTTGGGCAAATATAGTTGGAAAAGGTACAAGGTTCAAGGAGGGGAGATGAAAGAGGGAGAACGAAAGGCGAAAGATATTTTCTTTTAGCCTTTCGTCTTTCGCTTGCTTTTCTACAACGCCCGGATTTTAACTTGCTGTTGCTCAAGATTGTTAAGCATAGAACGCAAATCCGCAAGTTTTGCTTTTTCCTTGTCAATAACTTCTGGCGGTGCCTTGTCGACAAATGCCGGATTATTTAACTTGCCTTCGATTCTGGGCAGGTCATTATTGATTTTTTGGATTTCCTTTTCCAGTCGGGCCAGTTCAGCTTCCTTATCGATCAATCCCGCCATAGGAATCAGTATTTTCATGTCTCCAACCAAAGCTAGGGCAGATTCAGGCGTAGCTTCATCGCTGTTCAACCAGGTGATGGATTCCAGTCTGCCCAGCTTTTGCAGATAAATGTGGTTGTTGTTCAGACTTTGCTGATCGGTATCCGAACCATCTTGAAGTAATACCGGCAGCGGTTTTCCGGGAGCAATGTTCATTTCACCACGAATGCGGCGTACACCGAGAATGAAATTCATCACCCAATTAGTTTCGGCGATTGCGTTGTCATCGATTAGCGCTTCATCAGCAATGGGATAGGGTTGCAACATGATGGTATCGGCAGTAATTCCAGCCAAAGGATCAACACGTTGCCAGATTTCTTCGGTGATAAAAGGCATGATCGGATGCGTCAAGCGTAAAATGGATTCCAAAACGGTAAGCAGCGTTTTGCGAGTGCCCCGTTGTAGCGCATCGTCATCGGATTGCAAAGATATTTTTGACAGCTCCAGATACCAGTCGCAATATTCATTCCAGGTAAAATCATAAAGCGCCTGCGCAGCCAGATCAAAACGGTAGTTATCAATAGCGTTGCTGGTTACCGCGGTAACCTGATGCAGTCTGGATATGATCCAGCGATCAACCTGGCTGTATTTGATGGGGGCCTCAGATAAGCCGCAATCCTGCTCTTCGGTGTTCATTAACACAAAACGCGCCGCGTTCCAGAGCTTGTTACAGAAATTACGATAGCCTTCGGTACGTGCAAGGTCAAAGCGAATATCGCGTCCAGTTGAGGCCAAAGAAGCGAAGGTAAAACGCAAGGCATCTGTGCCATAAGACTGAATGCCCGCTGGAAAATGTTTGCGCGTATCCTGTTCGATTTTTTTAGCCAGGTGTGGCTGCATCATGCCCGAAATACGTTTGGTTACCAACGCTTCCAGCTCTATGCCATCGATAATATCAATCGGATCAAGGACGTTGCCTTTGGATTTGGACATTTTTTGGCCTTCGGCATCGCGCACCAAACCGTGAATGTAAACTTCTTTAAACGGCACGGCGCCCTGAAATTTAAGTCCCATCATAATCATCCTGGCTACCCAGAAGAAAATGATGTCAAAGCCGGTTACCAACACACTGGTTGGGTAATGCTTGGCCAGTTCGTCAGTGTTTTCAGGCCAACCCAAGGTAGAAAAAGGCCACAATGCCGAGGAAAACCAGGTATCCAGCACATCTTCATCTTGTCTAAGTGCATAGTCGGCAGACAGGTTGTGTTTGTCGCGAATGTC
>CAIKYI010000151.1 GCA_903831545.1 uncultured Methylobacter sp.
GGCAAAATCCTGCCTTATCTGGACATACCGTTTCAACACGCCAACAGCCGTATTCTTAAATTGATGAAGCGTCCGGCGGCCACCGAGAATAATCTGGAACGCATCAAAGCCTGGCGCGAAGTTTGCCCGGATATTACCTTACGCAGCACCTTTATCGTCGGTTTTCCGGGTGAAACCGAGCAGGAATTTGAGGAATTGCTTGATTTCATGAGTGAAGCGCAATTGGATCGAGTCGGCTGTTTTGCCTATTCGCCGGTCAAAGGCGCAGTCGCCAATGACTTGCCGGGCGCGATTCCGGAAGAACTTAAACAAGAACGTTTGGCCCGGTTTATGGCGCATCAGGCAGAAATTAGCGCGGTGCGCTTGCAGCATCGGGTAGGCCGGATTGAAACAGTATTGATCGATGAAGTAGTCGAGGAAGGCGCAGTAGCCAGAAGTACAGCCGATGCCCCGGAAATCGACGGCCAGGTTTTTATCGATGGCGCCACGCATTTGAAAGTGGGTGATTTTGTCGAAGTAGAAATGGAAGAAGCGGATGACTATGATTTGTGGGGCAGATTGGTTTAAAAACTGCTTAAAGGCAAAAAAAATCTCCACCATGATCACAAAGGAATGTAAGACGGGACTTTTATTTTCAAGCAAAGTGTCTCAAAGTAAATAGTGCAGCTGCAGGGGAGATTTATTGGCCTTGGTATAGCTGAATTCGCCCCTGCACATAGCGCATTGATATCTTCACAGACTAAGAAATATTTCATGGATGATTTGATTTTATGAATGTTCAATTTCATTTAGTCATCCCGATAAATAGCCAATCCCCATTGAATGTAATAATATAAAATTAGCTTTCAAATAACCGATCATTTGCAATGAATACCCCAGCAGAAAAAAATCACAACCCTTCTCCGGAACACAACCACGAAAAATGTGTCAGTAAAGCAATTGGCACTGCTGAGCATTTATGCGTGGTGCGTGGCGTGCAATTAACGCCTATCAGGCATCAAGTTCTTGAACTCATCTGGGAAAACCACAAAGCTGTTAAAGCCTACGAATTACTGGATCGTATAAAACCGGTAATGGACGCAGCAAAGCCGGCAACCATTTATCGAGCCCTTGATTTTTTAATCGAACAGGGATTAATTCACCGGATAGAAAGTCTTAATGCCTTTGTTGGCTGCAATTGTTCAGGTCATCAGCATGAGCAGTTACTGTTAATCTGTAAACAATGTAATGAAGTCGAAGAGCGTCCAGCTACCGAAGTTATGCAGGCCTTGTCTTTAGAGTTTGATCAGGCGGGTTTTGTAGTACACAGCAAAGCATTGGAGATTCACGGCATCTGCGTTAAGTGCATTGCGCTTAATGACAAGCAAAATTAATAGTCGGCTCACTGCTTAATTAACATTGAAGAAATAAATATTTAGTAAAATAATGATTGCAATATGATATGTTATAACATATCTTACGACCAGCATTTTTAAATCAGTGTCACTCATCGACAACCACTTGTTAATTCGTTTTTTAACACAGGGGCTGTGTTATACCCTTTTTCAACAAATTGAGCATTTTATGAACAAAAAAGTCGCTATTGCTTTGTTACTGTCTACATCCTCGATAGAGCCTATAGCATTCGCTGCCGAACAGAACATAATTGAATTGGATGAAGTGGTTGTCACCGGAGCATTACAAGAAAAAGCCTCAGAATCCGCGGTTCCAGTTACTGTATTAAGTGATAAGGAATTGAACTTGAAAGTTGGGCACAGCATCGGCGAAACGCTGAAAAACGAACTGGGCATTACCAGCCAGTCCTTCGGCCCAGGTGTCGGCACGCCGGTCATCCGAGGTCAAAGCGGGCCGCGCGTAAGAGTGCTGAACAACGGCATCGGCAGCAATGACGCTTCGGCAATCAGCCCTGATCATGCAACTAGCGTCGAGCCGCTGCTGGCGGAACGCATCGAGGTGCTCCGCGGCCCGGCTACCTTACTCTACGGCAGCGGAGCCATTGGCGGGGTGGTCAATGTCATCGACAACCGGATTCCAGGCAAGCTCCCGGAGAATTTACTGGGCGGTGCGCTTGAGCAGCGTTTCGACTCGGTTTCCGATGAGTCGTCTACCGTCATGAAAATAGAAGGCGGCAAGAGTAACCTTGCTTACCATCTGGACGGTTTTTATCGCGACCGGAATAATCTCGACATCGGCGGCTCGGCTATTGATGTCAACGCCGCCCAAGCGACCGATCCTGTACTGGATGTTATTCAAAATACCAAAAGCTATATCAACAACACTTCGGCTCACGCCATTAGCGGTTCGGCGGGCGTTTCCCTAATCGGTGATCCGGGGTTTGCCGGTATCTCCATCAACCGTCTGGAAAATAACTATGGAATTGCACCAGACGGCAGCGGCGGAGAACTCACCCGTATCGATTTGAAACAAAGCAAATACGATTTTAAAAGCGAGTTAAAAAATCCAATCCGCTACGCCGAATCCCTGCGTATGAAATTGGGCTATACCGATTACCAGCATACCGAAATTCCTGATGGCGTGGCTGCTTCGTTTTTCACCAATAAAACCTATGAAAGCCGCCTGGAGCTAACCCATAACCCCCTGGGAATCTTTCGCGGCATGGTGGGTTTTCAAGCCATAGCCAGCGATTTTAGGGCGATTGATAAATCAACCAATGAAGAGATTGTCCCACAAACGCAAACTAATAGTTACGGTGTTTTTGCGGTGGAATCGTTCAATACCGGTGCGTTTGCCAACCAGCTCGGTGTCCGGGCTGAAGACACAACGCTGCAACCGCAAGGATTTTCCAGTCTTAGTTATGTGCCTGTCAGCGCTTCCGCTTCAAGCCTGTGGAAGATCAATGACAGCAACGGCCTTAATCTTGCGATAACCCGCTCACAGCGTGCGCCGCAAGTACAAGAATTGCTGGCTAACGGTTTTCATGATGCCACCCGTAGCTTTGAGCGCGGTAACATTGAGTTGCGCGAAGAGACCTCCTACAACCTGGATTTGGGTTACAAGTTTAAATCGAACTGGGTCAGCGCCCAGCTTGATTTATTTCATAATTGGGCTGGCGATTATATTTACCAGCAACGTAATGGAGAATTCATAGACGATGCGCCCGTCGTGGAGACCCGTCAGGCCGATGCTACGTTTATGGGTTACGAAAGCAAACTGGTTTTTCCGCTGCTGGAAAATCGCAACGGTCTGGTTGATTTAACTTTGTTTAGCGATTTTACCCGAGGCCAATTTGTCAACGGTGCCGATGTACCGCGTATGCCGCCCTTGCGATTTGGTTTTCAGCTCGACCACAGCAAAGGTCGCTGGAATAGCAATCTGCGCCTGACCCGAGGCGAAGCCCAGACTCATGCAGGCGACAACGATACCCCGACGGCAAGCTACCTGCTGCTTAGCCTGGGCACACAATATCAGCTTCTAAACCTCAAAGGCGCAGATATACTGCTATTTGCCAAAGCCAACAACCTGACCAATGAGAACATCCGTAACGCCACTTCCTACCTGCGCAACTTTGCGCCAGAGCCCGGTCGTGGCGCGGAAATAGGCTTTAGGGTAAATTATTAACCCTGGTGGTATATCGATTAAAAAACAAGCGTTGTTTGACCGGTTTTAAATACTGACCAGTTGTCTAGCCTATAGGATACTGCCGACGCAAGGCGGCGCATCGTTTCGTGATTGATGCGCTTCACTGTGTTCATCCTATCGCGCTCTTTAAACGATTAATCTTCGGTAGTTTCAGATAACAACTTGGATAGCCTGTTAAAATCCAGTGCCCAAGTTGCCTTGGAGACTTCCTGCCAAAAGTCGCTGTATTCTGGGTGCTGCTCATTACAGGTTTCAAGCCATTGTAAAATATCGCTAACAGCGCCCGCCTCTATCATTGCCTGCAATGGTGCCAATATTTCCGCAGGCGGCATACTGATCTTTACCATCGTTGTTTCAGCAACTTCAGCCACTGGCAGCCACTTGATAGCCAATACTTCACTAATCGCAGCCAACAAAACATCCGCCTCAACCGGCTTCATCAACAGGCGTCTGAACTGGATGGTGTCAGATAAAATCGTTGGGCGCTCAGGCGGCGCGGCAGATAGCAGAATGACCGGCACCTTGCGCAAACTCCAGTCCTGCAAAACGCTCCAGCCATCACCCGCTGCCATGAACTGGTCGGTAATAACCAAATCAATAGCTTTACCCAAATATTGCCGCGCAGCAGCATTGCCCGACTCTGCCGTACTCACCTCGAAACCGTAATCAGCCAATAATAACGACAGTACATGACTGCTATCAAGAGCATCATCCACCACTAACACTCTGTAATTTCTGGGCAGAGCGCCAATTTTAATAGTGTCGTTGTTTGACGGGGGCTCGCATGTTTCGCATTCAATCGAAAAACTGAACTCACTACCGAGACCCAAGGTACTTTCTACATGAATATCTCCCCCCATCAACCCAAGCTGTTGCAACACAATGGCCAATCCCATCCCGATGCCGTCTATGCCGCTGGCCTGACCGGCGTCGCCACGTACAAAAGGTTGGAAGATGGAATTCAATTCGGCTTGTGCTATCCCGGCTCCGGAATCCTGAATAGTAAAAGTGAGCCTACTTCGATGACGACTTACCCTTGAGACAGCGCAGACCAAAGTAATAATACCGTTCTCGGTATAGCGATTTGCATTGCCAAGCAGATTATTGAGCACCTGAAGTAAACGGCGCTCATCAATAACAACAGCTTCAGGTTCCGAACCTTCTTCAATCCACTTAAAGCGATTGCCGCGCGCTTGCGTCATCATTTCCGCACTTCGTCGCAACAACGAGACAAAGGTGGCCCAGTTGACGGGAGCCAATTCCAGCTTGAGCAGTCCCGCTTCGCCCCGGGCATGTTCTAGAATTTCGTCAATCATGCTTAACAACTGTCGACCGCTATATTTGATATGACTGGCATTGGCTTGTAGTGAAGCCGGCTGGATACCACGTTCCTGCAGTTCCGCATAACCCAGAATGGTATTTAACGGACTCCTAAATTCATGACTCATTTGTGCCATGAATTTTATGCGAGCCTCAACCTCGGCCTGCGATAACAGTAACGCCTCGCGTAAAGCTTCGGTACGTTTCAGTGCGCCAGACAAAATCAGCGGCGTAATCAATAAAAAGCACCAGGCGTAGCCCAAAGACTGTAGAAACGGATTCGGAGCGACGCCAAAGGCCACCACGACCCGGTATACCAACATCAGCGACAAAATACTGTAGCTGAGCATCAAATAGCCTGCAGGACGCGAGCCTTGTCGCCAGGCCTTGATAAACAAACCAAAGCTGCTCAGCACAATGCCAATCACAAACAGCGGCAAGACGCGGACCGCCGTACCGTAACTGACCAGGCAACCCCAACCGGTAGCAAGCACCGCTCCTAAGGTTGAGACCACCAGCAGCCGATTAACCCAACCGATACAGCCTTTAGCACCCAGAAAGTCCCGTACGAACAACACAAAAAACACCAGGGTCAACCCTGTCGTTAACACTTGAAACTGCAATGGAAAAATCAGGCTCGGCGGCCACAGATAAAGCTGCAGTAAACCGGTGTAGCCGGCATCCTGAAGAATTTCAAAGCTCAGACATGCACAAAAAAAACCATAAGTCTTTTCGCGGGTATTAAAAAACATCATCAGCGAAAAACCAACCGCCACTATTAATCCGCCCAGCACCAGCAGCTGAAACAGCGTTTTGCGCTGCTGGGCATGATCATAAGCTTTAGGCTCCCAAAGCTCGGCGCTCAACTGAATGGAAGTTTCAGAGGCAACCCGGATATAGTAAGTTCGCGTCTCACCTGCGGCAAGATTCACCGAGAACATCGGCAAAGGTTCAAGCAACGGACGGTGCTCAACAGGCACACTCAGACCGGTTTCGGTGCGTTGCCAGATGCCATCGTCCATTTCCCGGTAAAGAGTTACATACTGAAGGCGGGGATGGCCGATGCTGAGCCAGCGTTCAACAGGATCGGCCATTGTGTTGTGTAACGTCAGTCGTAGCCAGAACACGTCAGTGCTAAAACCAGGTACTAGATCTTTTTTTCTTGTCGCCTTAAAGTCACAGCCACCGGCGATTACTTGCTCAAGGGTTTGACCGGGGGTTGAGCGACACCACTGCAGGTGTTCAAAAAGCTCCAGGCGTTTAAGGTGGGTGACTTCAATAGCCGTACTAAGTTGCGGCCACAACAGTAGCAGGCAGAGAAATATTATAAGAGACTTAATCAGCCGCATCTTCTTCCAGTTGCTTTTGCTGCTGCTGTTTTCTCAGTTCACTGGGAGTGCAACCAAAATGATGTCTAAACGCGGTAGAAAAATTGGCCGCACTGCAATAACCCAGATGGTCGGCAATGCTTAACAGCGAAGTTTCGGTTACCACAATCAACTCTCGCGCCTGACGCAAGCGCTCTTCCCTTATCCAGCCAAACACCGGCAACGCAAAACCAGCCTGAAAAACCTGATTGAGACGTTTCTCGTTGGTGCCAAAATGATTGGCCAAAGTTTCCGTTGATGGAGGTCGGCGCAGATGCTGATGCAGATAGTCGGTGGCCCTGCGCAGCAACAGTGCATCCTTGCGTGGCAGTTTCGATTCACCAGTGATGTCTATCTCCTCTACCCGCTCAGTCTGCTGTGCCTGAACACGGCGCACCAAAGCCAAATGAATCTCGACTTTGGCAATCACCTCGGCCTCGCTGAACGGCTTGCCAATAAAATCAACAGCGCCCAACGCCAAGCCTTGCAAACGCTGGTCCAGCTCACTTTTAGCGCTCAAAAAAATGACCGGAATAAAGCGGGTTTGTTCATGACTTTTCAACAAGCGACAGGTGGTCAGGCCGTTCATTTTTGGCATCACCACATCCAGTAAAATCAAATCAGGCTGTTGCAATAGCGCTTTTTCATAACCTTCCTGACCATTAAACGCCACCGAAATACGCATATCTCTGGCCGCCATCATGGTCAGCAACAACTGCAAATCAACAGTCGAATCATCAATCACCAGAATTTTGGGCTTATTGCCCCCTTCTAAGGATATTTTTGTAAGTAAAACGTTATTCATGACCACAAAAATAACAATAAATCTGTAATAAAGCCACAGCCTGAAAAATAAATTCCCCTAAACAAAAGTTTTATACGCCGGGAGAAAAGAGTACAGCAAGTGTTTTCCCTACAATTGTCAGTTTTAATTAACATGTAACGATTGCATCTCCTCAAAATTGAAGTCGTTCAGAAACTCATTGATCCGGCAACGGGAATTATTTTTTCAAGGAAAAATTATGCACAGAAATAATCACAACAAGTTGTCGGCAATTACGCTGGGCGTGATGGCTGCGTTGGGCAGTGGGCAAGCAATGGCGGGGGCCCAAGCAAACAATACTACCGGCAATATTGTTCTTAACGTTTCAGGGAGCCAAGTGGATTCACCCGCATCTGTTAACCTTAGTGGTGGCGTTACTACCATCACAGCGACTAACTTTAACGGTACTGCATCTTATGCGACAAGTGCAGGATCTGCTTCGACCGCTAGTTCTGCAACAACTGCTGATTATGCTACGAGTGCGGGGTCTGCGACAACCGCTGTGACTGCCACTAATGTTTCTGGCGGCACCGCCAGCGTGACAAGCCTAAGCGTAAGTGGAAACACTACCATTGGTGGCACCATGGGCGTAACCGGCGCAACCACCTTGGGTGGCGCGACGCAGATTAATAACACCCTAAGTGTGACCGGACAGACCACAACGTCAGGCATTGGTAACACAGGCAACATGACTAACTCCGGTAACTTCTCTACTAACGGCACTACCACTTTAGGTGATGCGATAGGCGATGCCACCACTGTAAGCGGAACTCTTGCCGTAAATGGGGCCACTACATTAACCGGAAACCTAAGCGCCAACGGCACCACCAATACCATTGGTACGGCAGGCACCTCGGCTAACACACTCACTGGTGCCACCAACACCTTGACCAGCACTACATCCAACACTATTTCGACAACAGGTGGGGGCAGTATCACAACAGCAGTGGCAGGAACCTCTATCACAGGTGCAACCAACACTAATACTGCAACAACCTCAAACGCCTTGACCGGTGGCACCACCAGCGCAACGTTAACCAATGCCGGACTGGCAATCGTTGGCGACACCAGCATTACAGGCACGCTGAGCTCAACCGGAAACACCACACTGGCAACCGACTCAAACACCATTAACACTTTCGGCAGCGGCGCCACGTCCACTAACGCCATAGGCAACGCAGGCACATCGGCTAACACCCTCACCGGCCTGACCAATACTAATACCGCAACAACCACAAACACTTTCACTGCCGGCACTAACAACATCCTGAACGCAACCCTGCAAAATCAATTGACCGGCGACACCGGCAACTTAATCACTGCCACGACCGGCAACAATGCATTGACCGCAACGGCTGGCAGTAACACCATCACGGCCAACGCGGCCAACCAGTCAAACACTCTATCGGCCACTGGCTTAAATGGCACTAATAACCTAACCGCGAATACAACAACAGGCATTAATAATATTGAGGCAAAGACCAACAATATCGGCGTTACAACCGCAAACTCCGTCAACAACATAGGCACGAACAGCGCCAACATTAGCACCAATAATATTGGCAGTACCAATGCAGGTACCACTGTGACTGCCCGTGGCGGCAATGCGACCACATCGCTGGCCAACAATGCGGCTTCTATGGCGATAACCAGCGGCGGTTCGTTCGCAGCGACTAACACCCAGGCGCAAAGCGCATTCGGCGCCAACACTTTAACCATTGATAGCGCCAGCATAAATGGCTCGGTCAGCAACGGCCAACTGGCTATTACCAATGCGACCACTTCGCTGGGCAATACCGGCGGAGGCAGTATTAACACCAACGCCACTTCAGCTACCATGCGAGGTACCGGCACCTTGGCTTCCAATGGCATAACGGGAGCTTTAACTGGCACTACTGGCGCGGTAACCGCGTATAACACCGCACAAACCATAGCCGACAACACAACCATACCAACCGCCACCCAGGCTACCGGTATTTTGGCAGGTAAAACCTACCAGAACAAAATCAACGGCAATACCTTTGTCGATGGCAATATGTATATCAACGGTACTCTGGATTATGTATCCAGTAACTCGGCTACAACCACGGTCATAGGCACCGGCGGCACCAGTAATCTGGTTGATGGGGGCACGACTAGCGCAGGTAGCCAGATTGTTGCCAAAGGCACGGATACCTCTCATGCAGAAATAAATAACAACGGCGCAATTACCATGGTTTCAGGCACTGCCACGCAATCCAGCGCGGCTTTAACCATGACCAACGGTATTGGTAATACCCATGGTATCGTGATTCAAGAGTCTCAAACCGTTATTTCCGGCGGTACTCATTCCAGCAGTATGAATTTAAACGACAACGGCGCTACCTTTAGCAACGCCCAAACTGGCGCTCCGATTCAAGTTCATGGCGTAGCCGACGGCACCGCGCCTTATGACGCGGTTAATGTCCGTCAATTGGATAAAGTCGCAACCCGTGCTTACAGCGGTATCGCGCAAATTGCCGCGATGCAGGCAGTGCCAGCACCGATTGCCGGCAAGAACTACTCGTTGGGTATGGGCGGCGGTTTTTACGCCGGACAACAAGCCATCGCCTTTGGCGGTAAGGCTATCGTTGCTGACAACATCAGTGTTGGCGCCAGCATGGCGACCGGTTTTGGCAATACCAATGATATGTCAGCTTCCGTAGGTGCGGGCTTTAGCTGGTAAGACATTAATCTTTAAATAGACGCTTGCTTGATCGACGTTATCGGAGCTGGAAGAAGTTTCTTAGCTAAATCACCTTGCCCGCCTTTTTCAAAAGGGGGCAAGTGACGATTCTAATACTTACAATTAAAGCTATGCTACCTGCAAACCACCTTATCGCTGATGCGAAAGGTGGTTTTGTTTTTTAGGGGCGAGCGTTTTTTGGTAAAATGAAAGCTGTTGATTAGAGAACCTATTGTAATTTTTATGGGAGCGATGCCTACGTGACAACTAAAATTTTCAAGCGCGACGTTACCGTCGCTCCTACTTGTATTTATTTTTTACCAAGGTGTTTATATGATGCTTAAACATTTGATGTATGGATCATTGGCAATGAGTTTTCTGTCGGGTTGCAATCAACCGGCAACCAATAATGCGCCAATCATGAACTCACAATCGGTATTGGCGGCCTGTCAAAAAGCATTAACCGATAAAGATAAAACCTTGGCCGTCAAAGACTGCCAATTTGCCGAAATGTGGCTTGGACGTGAGCAACCTGATTCACTCCTGCATGCCGAAGCACTGGAAAAATTTGCGGATATTCTGATAACCATAAATACCACCGCCGGTCTTGATAACTACAGGCAAGCATTAGCTTTACGCGAAAAACTGACTGACAAGTCTGCCGCAACCGATGGCTTGCAGCTAAAAATGGGCAATGGTTACAGCAGCTTGGGCAAGTGGGCGGAAGCGGAAATAGCCTTAAAAAAAGCCTTACACCAACTGGAAGCCAGCAAGGGCCAGGATTCACTTGAAGTTGCCGATGTTTTGAACCGTTTGGGCGTGGTGCAATTGCAACAACAGTTACTGACCGATGCCGAACAAACCTTGCGCCGGGCCTTGACTATCCGCGAAGCCAAACTTAACGCTGCAGATCCCCAACTGGGCGAAACCTATAACAACCTGGGCTTTATGTATCAATCAACTGGTAAAAACCAGGATGCCGAAAGCTTTTATCGCAAAGCGGTATTAAATCAGGAAGCGGCAAAAGACACACCCTACACGGCGTTGTACGATTCTTTAAGCAATGTGGCAACGCTGGTACAAAAAAATGGCAAATTGCAAGATGCCGAACCATTATGGAACAAGTTGTTGGCGGTGGCGGAAAAAGGCTTTGGCAAGGACAGCCCACAATACGCAACCGGCCTTAACAGCTTGGGTATGTTGGCGATGTCGGCGCGTAATTTTGCCGCATCCGAAAAGCTTTTTAATGAATCCCTGGCTATACGCGAAAAAAAGCTGGGCGCCAATCATCTGCAAACTGCTGAATCGGCCAATAATCTGGCGGTTGCGCTGGCGAATCAGGGCAAACGCGTTCAAGCGGAGCCGTTGATGCGTCATGCGGCAGCGGTAACGCAAGTTGGCTTGGGAGCTAATAATCCGCTAACCCAACAACGCTGGGCCAGTCTGCTGGCGCTGGATGGTGATGTCGCCAGAAAAGCAGAACCGCCTGTGCAACAAGCGCCCAAACCGATTAAAAAAGCCAAATAAAACGGAGCTGTTATGTTGAGTCGCGTAATTTTGAGCTGTCTGTTAGTACTGGGTTTTCATACCTGTGCCGTTGCCGCGCCTGCCAAGGCTGCGCCCGAGCAAACCAGGCAAAGCACTTTAAATCCCCTGGCCAGCGCCATGGGCAAAGCGGGCGTTTCTCATTGTCAGGGACGCGTTCAGCAAGTGACGGATTTTTTGGCAAATGGCGCCAATAGCGGAGCAACTTTATTATTACCGCCCGATCATCTTAATGATCATCTGGTTTCCGCTTCGCTGGAGGTGTTTGACGGCTCCACTGTGTTTTATGCCAATATGGATTTTGCGCCGTTGGTCGCCTATGGTTGTGACGCCAATTTTGAAAGCGTTGCCTATTGGCCGGAGAGCTGTGAAACAGTGGCTAAAGTTCAGTTTAAAGAAGCCAAAAATACCGGAAAAATGCGCCAGCATATCGCGGTATTAACTGCTGGCAATAACTTGCAAATATTTTTAATGCCAGCTGGCAATGGTTGTGTATCGATTAAAAAACAGGCGCTGTTTGACCGGTTTTAATAATGCGCAATTGTCTTGAAATCTTAGCCCTCAATCCACTTTTAAAGACAACAAGCTAACGATTGCATCGCCTTCGCGAACTGGATCTATCGCGGTATCCAGAATAAATATCCGGTCATTGGTAATGCCACCTTTTTGCACGATGTGATTGGCAATCGCTTGCGCTCTTTGGGAAGCCAAATCCTTAAGTCGCTGGGGTTCGGTTTTAACAACTCCCGATAACTTCTCCTTGGCGACCGCATAAAATCTGTCGGTAGTGGTATCATCCTGAGTGCCAACCAGACGCAATCTACCCATTACCGGTTTTTCCACCAACAACGGAAACTGTTCGGTAAATAACTGCTCCATCAAGCGTCGGTAATCATCATCAGAAACCACTACATATTCCGGACGGGTTTTTCTGCCACCCTGCTTATTAATCTCGTCTGCCTTAATACGTTTAAGTTGATCGTACAAGGCATCGTCACTGACTGCCGGCCAATCCTGCTCCTGAAAAGCCGCGCCTTTAATTTCAAGTTTTAATTCCGGACGTGCTTTTAGGGCTTTGCTCAAATCATTCAGCTTACTGATTTGCAGTTTGTCTAATGCCGCTTCACCCGCTACAAAGCCAATGGTACTCAAGTCGGCTTCACTGCCTATCAGGGACGCCAGCGCTCGAAACGGCGAACTGATTACCTTGCTTATTGCATTTACCAATGCATCAAAAACAATATGCCTTACGCTGAAGGAAGGGTCTTCCATACTGCCGGTAATAGGCACATCAATTTTTATTTTGCCGTCAGCGTCTTTCAATAAGGCCACGGCCAGTTCCAACGGCAATGACACGGCGTTGGGATTTTCAACTTTCTCGCCCAGTTCAAACTGGTCAATCATGATGTTATTTGCGGCGGTCAGTTCTTTGTCGGCAATTTTGTATTTAAGTTCCAAAGACATTTTGCCTTTTTCAACTTTATACCCGGCAAATTGCACCATATAAGATGAAATTAACGGCATGGGCATACCGGTAAAATTTATTCCCACATCATAATCGCCCAGATAAGGACTGACCTGTCCTTTGATATCAACCGGCGCCAGATCATAAGCATTACCCTTTAACGCAAGCTTGATGGTTGATTTTTGATCTGAAGAAATGCCACTGGCGCCACCATCCAGATTTTTAATGTGTGCGGCAAACGGCAATATCAATGACAGGTCTGCAAAATCGGAAGAGCCGTCTATGATTTCAATTTTACCCAGTTTAAATACTGGCGCTTGCGTATCCAGAGGCAGATTCTCGGGAACTGCTTTCGGTTTGCTTGTGTCGGTAGCCGCAATCAGAATATTGCCAAAATTAACGGTTTTGTCTTTTTTAATGATGACTCTGGCATACGGTTTGTTTATTTTCAGTTCTTCGGCGCTGTATTGATTTGCCGGAAATGCCATATCAATCCCGTTTAGCGCCAAATTCTCCCAGCTGACAAAATCTTTGTTTTTAACCTGGTCGCGAGTTAATAAATCAGCTATCTGGGTATTGCCAACAAATTTTACCTCCAGTTTATCAAGCGAAGATTTGTTAACATTAACTTTACCGACAAGAGCCAGTCGCCCATCAATAACATCCAGCCGGGCAACTTTATTGACATACGCCTGGAAGTTTTCCAATGCTATATCTTTAACATCAACGTCAATTTGCGCAGCTAACGGTTCGATAACTGTGTTACCCGTTAACTTGATCAAGCCGGTTTTATTAAGCCCGACACTGAACTGAAATGGCAGATTCGCGCCAGCGGTATTGGTGAAATTGGTCAGCTTAAAATTAATTGGCTTGGCAGTCAAAATCACTGGCGTGCTTAAGGTTTGATCTTCAAAACTCAGCCCGAAATTATTAAGTTCGATGTTGTTGACTCTGATGTTCCAGGGTTTTTGTTGCTGCTCAACGGAATCTGCTTGTGTTTTTTCCACCGGCATTAACGCTTGATAATTAAACACGCCATCGGCATTTAACAAGGCCTTAAAATCGGCATCAGTAGCGATGACCGAATCGATTTGCAGCTCCCGCTGTGCAAGATTAAAACCAATACCCTGAACGGCAAACTTTAGCAATTTAGCCAAGGCCTTGTCCTGTTGCAGTGTTTCCAATAGCTGGACATCGTACAAACCAAACGCTCCCTGTTTAAGATTGACATTAAATTTATCATCAACATAAGCGGCCGTATAATCGGCCTCAAACAGTTCGTAACCCTGTAAATTGAGCGGCACAATATCTTGCAAAGCCAAAGCCCAAATTCTTGGCAACTGCACATTATCCAGCTTAATATGCCCCGAGGAAGACAACGGATTTAGACTGAGCTCTCCCTGCCAATGAAGCTTGCCGCCCGAATTTAATTCCAGCGTCAGGCTCAAACTTGCCGATTTTCCGGCTTGGGTTGTAAAGTCTTCAAGCCCCAGGTTAATCGGATAAATGGATTCTTTTTCAGGATTTTTAAAATGCTCATCTTCCCAATCGAGCTTTCCTTCGCTAATCGAGATATTTTTAATAACTACCGGAAAAGTATTTTCGCTTTTTTGTTGGGTATCGTTTTTTGCTTTAAGCAAGTCTTTAAAGTTAAATTCCCCGTTTTTATCTTTGGCGATACGAACCAGCGGCTTGGTCAGCAACACCTTGTCAATAGTCAGCTCCATGTTAAGGATGGATTGCAGTGCATTGATATCAATAAACAAGCTGTCAAAACCGATAAACGGCCCACCGTTAGCTTCTTTAAATTCTAAACCCTGCAAACTAAGCTGTTGCGTAAACGGCTCAAAGCGGACATCTGCAACAACCATTTGCCGACCGGTTTGTTCCTGGATAATGGTTGGTAGTTTGGTCTTGACCAACAGCGGTAGCCCATAAAAACCGATCACGGCATAGAGACCCAAGAAACTGACTACCATCAAAACAACTATTTTAATTTTTGCTGCCATGTTTTTATTTTTTATAAACCCGTTGTTTAAAACCGCTTGAATACGAAACCATTATAAACAGAAAAGGCGGCTCTCAGGTTATTGAGTAGCCGCCTTTCCTTAACCGGATGTTATTTGAGCAAACTTACAAATCCAGATAACCGGTCTCTTCATGCAAAACATTGTCCAAGCCCTGTACTTCCTCGTCGGGAGTTACCCGCAAGCCTATCCACTTATCCAGCCCAATTAAAATAACATAGCTGAATAAAGCACTCCAACCCGCAGTAACAACAATCGCAACTGCCTGAATACCGACCTGATCCATAATCGAAACACCCTCGGCCAAACCCAAACCGCCCAAACCGGTTGCGGCAAAAACCCCGGTCAATAAAGAGCCGGTTACGCCACCTACGCCATGAACCGAAAACACGTCGAGCGAATCATCAATTTTAAGGGTGCGCTTTACGTATTGAGTTGCATAAAAGCAGACGATGCCAGCGGTAATGCCAATAACCAGCGCTCCGGCAGGCCCGACAAAACCGGAAGCCGGTGTAATAGTGCCTAAACCGGCAACCATGCCAGTTACAATACCTAATACGCTAGGTTTACCAAAGCGATGCCATTCTATAAGCATCCAGGTTAAAGCACCTGAAGCCGCACCAATATGGGTCACCAGCATCGCCATGCCAGCGTGTCCGTCTGCAGTCAAGGCGCTACCAGCATTAAAGCCAAACCAACCCACCCACAACATACCGGCACCGGTTACCACCATGGTCATGTTATGCGGTGGCATGGCCGTGCTTGGGAAGCCTTTTCTTTTCCCCAGAACCAAGGCGGCAACCAAAGCAGCAATACCCGCATTAACATGGATAACGATACCGCCGGCAAAATCCATCGCGCCCAAATCAGCCAGCCAACCTCCGCCCCACATCCAATGACAGATTGGCAGATAAACAACAATCAACCATAGACCACTAAACCAAAGCATTGCCGAAAACTTCATACGTTCGGCAAAACCACCGACAATCAAAGCCGGCGTAATAATCGCAAAGGTCATCTGAAACATAAAAAACACTGTTTCAGGAATATCGCCTTTTAACGAGGCAACGCCTATATCGGGCAAAAATACCTTGGAAGTACCGCCGATAATCTTTTGCAAATCACCGCCATCGGCAAAAATAAAACTGTAAACACCGGCCAACCATAAAATCGACACCAGACAGGTAATTGAAAAACACTGCATTAATACCGACAGCACGTTTTTGCTTCTTACCAAGCCCGCATAAAATAACGACAACC
>CAIKYI010000152.1 GCA_903831545.1 uncultured Methylobacter sp.
AATCGGCAAGATTGTTGCCAAAGATGAAGAAAGCTATCGTTATCTTGCCGAATCCATCCGCATGCATCCGAAACAGGATGAGCTGAAAAAGATGATGGAAAACGCGGGACTTGAACGCTGCGAATACTTCAATATGACCCAAGGCATTGTTGCAGTTCACAGAGGTTATAAAATCTAGCATGGCTATCAAACCTTTGCTGATCGGTGCCTTTGAAACCGCGCTTAATCAATATCTTGCGCTGGATCAGGACAGTGGCCATTTTTTAACGCCACTGTCCGGAAAAGTTATTGCTGTTACTGTCTTGCCCTTTGCAGAGACCGTTTATTTGTGTCCGAGCAATGATTCAATTCAATGTCTCGATCAATTCCCCAACGCCCCCGATACTCGTCTGACCGGATCGATATGGGCTTTGGGTTTGATGGGGCTCAGCTCAACCCCGATGCGCTCGGTGTTCTCTGGTGAAGTAACAATTGAAGGCGACATGCACACCGGCCGCAAATTTCAGGAGCTTTTTGCCAAGCTGGACATTGATCTGGAAGAAAAATTATCGCATTTCACCGGCGACATCATCGCGCATAAACTGGCTGGCTTTTTTCGCGCAGGCCAGAACTGGAGTAAAGAATCGCTGGAAACTTTCAAATTAAATGCGAGCGAATTTTTGCAGGATGAAACCCGCGACTTACCCTCTGCGCCCGAAGTGGCCATTTTTTTCGATCAGGTTGATGAATTGCGCAATGATTTTGATCGTCTGCAAAGCAGGATAGAAAGACTGGAAAATATTTAAATTTTCACCACCAAAATACGAATAGAGCAAACTTTTTATTGGCTTAAGCCTTCTTTTGATTTGTGTTTTGGCGATGAATTTAGTTGGTAGGCTTAAAAGCGCTGCCACCCAACACACAAAGGTAAATACGTGATCCGTCCCAATTTATTATTTCGCCTGATCCATATTAGCTGGGTTTTGGTCTTTCACGGTCTGGATGAGATCGTGTTAAAAACCCATTTATTCCGACCTGTTCGTTATGTCGCTGTTTTATCTCCCAACTATTGGCTTAAACGTAAGGATGATCCTCGCGGCGTCAGAATCCGTAAGGCACTCGAAGACTTGGGGCCTATTTATGTCAAATTCGGCCAGGCTTTATCTACCAGAAAAGATCTGCTGCCCGATGATATTGCAGATGAACTGGTCAAACTTCAGGATAGGGTTCCGCCCTTTGCCAATGAAATTGCCCGTCGCATTATTGAAAGCGAACTGGGCATGCCTATCAGCGAGGCGTTTGCCGAGTTTAATCCCGAACCACTGGCATCAGCGTCAGTTGCGCAGGTTCACACTGCCGTATTGCATAGCGGCGAAAGTGTTGTCGTTAAAGTTCTGCGCCCGGACATTGAAAGCCGGATTCGCTCTGACATAGGCTTACTTTTTCAATTAGCCCGCTTTGCCGAGCGCTTCTGGGCTGACGCAAAAAGATTACGTCCTGTTGATGTCGTTGCCGAATTTGAAAGAACAACACTGGATGAGCTTGATTTGGTCAGGGAAGCGGCTAATGCCTCTAAATTGCGCCGGAACTTTGAAAATTCGGACATGATTTACATCCCTGAAATCCACTGGCCGTTAACGCGTCAAAAAGTAATGGTCATGGAACGCATTCACGGTATTCCGGTTGGTAATATCGATGAGCTAAGAACCAATGGCGCTGATTTTAAACTGCTCGCCGAGCGCGGTGTGGAAATATTTTTTACCCAGGTATTCAGGGATAACTTTTTTCATGCCGACATGCATCCCGGCAATATTTTTGTCGATTTGCCAGGTAAATATATCGCCGTTGATTTCGGTATTGTAGGCACCCTGTCAATGTCCGATCAGCATTATCTGGCCGCAAACTTTCTGGCGTTTTTCAATCGCGATTATCGAAAAGTCGCCGAAATGCACGTCGAATCTGGTTGGGTTTCCGAATCGACCAGGATAGAAGAATTTGAGTCTGCGATACGCAGCGTTTGCGAACCCATTTTTGAAAAACCGCTAAAAGACATTTCTTTCGGGCAGTTGTTGCTGCGCTTGTTCCAGACCGCGCGTCGCTTTGATATGCACGTTCAGCCGCAACTGGTGTTGCTACAAAAAACCCTGCTTAATATCGAAGGCCTGGGACGTCAACTTTATCCCGAGCTGGATTTGTGTCAAACCGCCAAGCCTTTTCTTGAAAAATGGTTTCATGAACGCATTGGCCCCAAAGCTAAACTTGAAAAACTGATTAAACAGTTTCCAGACTTTGCCGAGCACTTTCCGGAAATTCCTTCGTTGATTTATAAAGCGCTGGACAATGCGACTCACGCAAAACAGCAGGCAGACTTGCAAAACAAAGAATTAATCCTGTTACGCGAACAAATGGCCAGTAATCAACGTCTGACAATATTGACCATGTTGCTCAGTGCTTTAGTCATCAGTGCTGCAGTGCTGTATCAATAAATATTTCGATTATTGATGTTTTTTTTTAATTTAATTAAACAGGTGTGAAAATGGTGGCACTGGAAACCCCAAGCTGTGATTTTGGCAAAAAAGCGCTAGACTTTAAATTGCCTGGCGTCGATGGACGTTCGTGGTCACTGCAGGAGTGTATGGGTAAAAACGGTTTGTTGGTGATGTTCATCTGCAATCACTGTCCGTATGTTAAAGCGGTGCAGGAGCGTATTGTTCAGGATGCCAAAGAGCTTAAAGCACTGGGCATCGAATCGGTAGCCATTATGTCTAATGATACAACTGAATACCCCGCCGATTCCTTCGAAAACATGAAAAAGCTGTCCGAGGATTTGGGTTTTGGTTTTCCCTACTTGCTGGATGAAACGCAACAGATTGCCAAAGCTTATGGTGCTGTCTGCACACCGGACTTTTTTGGTTATAATTCAGATTATGAGCTGCAATATCGTGGACGCTTGGATGCCAGCCGCAAGGAAACAGCGCCGCCAGACACTCGAAGAGAGTTATTTGAAGCGATGAAGCTTATCGCAGAAACTGGTCATGGTCCAAAAGAACAGCTTAATAGCATCGGCTGTTCGATTAAATGGACGCAAGATTAAACCTGAAAAACAAATAGAACACAGATGACACGGATTTAACTGATAATCACGGATAAAAAATCCGGTTAAATCCTCTGCTCAGCATCATCCGTGTTCCATTGATAAAGCAAAACTTACCTAACCCACAACAATGAGAGCATATTATGTCAATTAAAAGAATGGTAGATCTGGACTTGTCAGGAAAACGGGTGTTAATCCGTCAGGATCTGAATGTTCCGGTAAAAAACGGCAAAGTAACCAGTGATATTCGTATTCAGGCCAGCGTACCGACCATCCAAATAGCCTTGGCTGCCGGTGCGGCGGTTATGGTTTTATCGCATTTGGGTCGTCCTGTCGAAGGTCAATACGACGAAGAATCTTCGTTAAAACCTGTCGCTGAACGTTTATCCTTGTTGTTGGGCAAGCCGGTCAGACTGGAAAAAGACTGGCTGGATGGCATTACCATTGAGCCAGGCGAAGTCGTTCTTTGTGAAAATGTACGTTTCAATGCCGGCGAAGAGAAGAATAACGATGAGTTGGGTAAAAAAATGGCGGCACTTTGTGACGTGTTTGTCATGGATGCATTTGGCACTGCGCATAGAGCACAAGCTTCAACTCACAGCGTTGCCAAATTTGCACCGATTGCCTGCGCCGGCCCGTTGTTGGCGAGCGAACTGGACGCACTGGGTAAAGCGTTGGAAACACCAACCAAACCACTGGTTGCCATTGTTGGTGGCTCTAAAGTGTCGACCAAGTTAACCGTACTAAAATCATTGTCAGAGAAAGTTGACCAGTTAATTGTAGGTGGCGGTATTGCCAACACGTTTATTGCTGCGGCAGGATTTCCGGTCGGCAAATCACTTTATGAACCTGATCTGCTGGATGAAGCCAGAAGCCTGATTGCGGCGGCCAAAAGCAATGGCTCTGACATTCCCATACCTGTTGATGTCGTTTGCGCCAAAGAATTTTCAGAAACCGCTGTCGCTACCATTAAAAATGTTGCTGACGTTGAAGAAGATGATTTGATTTTGGATATCGGTCCCGATACCGCAAAACAGTATGCCGAAATTTTAAAAACCGCTGGCACCATCGTCTGGAACGGACCTGTCGGCGTGTTTGAAATCGATCAGATTGGTAACGGCACCAAAGTTCTGGCAACTGCGATTGCCGAAAGTTCGGCTTTCTCAATTGCGGGCGGCGGCGACACATTGGCGGCAATCGACAAATACGGCATTAACGATGACGTGTCTTACACCTCGACCGGAGGCGGTGCTTTCCTTGAATTTCTTGAAGGTAAAGAACTTCCAGCGGTTTCTGTGTTAAAATCACGTTAACAAATCAGACGAAGGGCAAAAGATGAAAGGCGAAAACATTACGCTCCTTTTGTCTTGTGCCTTTCGTCTTTTCTATTAACACACTAAATCAGGATAAAAAATGGCCAGAGTCACTATCGAAGATTGTTTGGAACATGTTGAAAACCGCTTTAAACTGGTTTTATTAGCCAGCACCAGAGCGCGTCAGCTTAGTCACGGTGCAACTGAGTTTGTAACGCGCGGTAAAGATAAAGATACTGTTGTCGCCTTACGCGAAATTGCGGCAGGTCACGTCACAACTGAAAACGTTAATCTTCTGCACCGTGTTGGTGAAGTCCATGACCACCATAACCCAATGTTCTGATTTTAAAGTCCATGCTCGAAATAGCCGACCCGATCGAGCTTGAACGCCCTCAAGATAAATTAATCCGGCGTTTATGCTCAACCTTGTCCGGCTATCTTGATCAAACCCAAATTGATTTATGCGTTAATGCTTATGAGGTGGGGGCCGCCGCTCATAACGGCCAGTTTCGTAAAAGCGGTGAAGCCTATATTTGTCACCCTGTCTGTGTCGCCATTACCCTTGCCGAAATGCGCATGGATGCCAATGGTATCATGGCCGCCATATTGCATGATGTTATTGAAGATACCCACATCAGCAAAAAAGAACTGGCCGAACAGTTTGGCAGCGAAGTCGCGGAATTAGTTGATGGCGTTACCAAACTAACCAAAATTGACACCAAATCTCATGCAGAAACGCAAGCGGAAAATGTTCGCAAAATGTTTCTGGCCATGGCCAAGGATTTACGTGTCATCATCGTAAAACTCGCTGATCGACTGCACAATATGCAGACCCTCGGTGTTATGCCACCGCCCAAAAAACGCCGTATTGCCCGTGAAACCCTAGATATTTACGCGCCTATTGCCAATCGTCTGGGCATGAACAACATTCGGCAAAAGCTTGAAGCCCTAAGTTTTGAAGCGATGTATCCGATGCGCCATGCGGTGATTAATAATGCCGTAAAGAAAGCACGCGGCAACCGTAGAAAAATTGTCGATATCATCGAAAACACGATAAAAAATCGCCTGGAACAAGCCAATCTAAACAGTGATGTTGCCGGACGCGAGAAAAACCT
>CAIKYI010000153.1 GCA_903831545.1 uncultured Methylobacter sp.
AGAATTGGTATTGAGCTGCAAAATCCATTTGACACCAAAAATTTAAGCCACTTACCTTTGCACACTATTTGCGACGGTATAAAGCTTCACTGTTTGAAGTTGCTGGAACAAGCGAAAACATAGCGGATCAAAATAAGTAAATTTTTTGATCCGCTTTGAACTATAACCCCTCATTTTAAGGCAAAGAATAATGAAAACCTTAACCAAAGAAATGCAAGCTGCCATAACTCCCGCAATGGCATTGGACTTATTAAAAGAGGGTAATAAACGCTTTGTCAATAACCTCAAGGCCAACCGTAACTTGCTGGAACAAGCCAATGAGACCTCCGACGGACAACATCCGTTTGCCGTTATTTTAAGCTGCATAGATTCTCGCACCTCGGTGGAGTTGATTTTTGACCAGGGCTTGGGGGATGTGTTTAGCGCGCGTATTGCCGGCAACATTATCAACGAAGATATTCTGGGCAGCATGGAGTTTGCCTGCAAAGTAGCGGGCTCCAAAATGATAGTCATATTAGGCCATACCAAATGCGGCGCGATTAAAGGCGCTTGTGACCATATCGAAATGGGCAATCTCACCGCCTTGCTGAGCAAAATTCAGCCCGCTGTTTTTAATGAAAAAACCGAAACCGAAAATCGGCATTCAGGCAACGATGCATTTGTGGAAAAAGTCTCCACCATCAATGTAAAGCGGACGGTACAGGCCATTCTGGAGCGCAGCCCGATTTTAAAAGAAATGATTGAAACCGGGGCACTAGGAATTGTTGGCGGCACCCACGACATAACCACAGGTGAAGTCAGTTTTTATCAGGATACTTTGATTGTTAATGATCCTGCCTAAAGCCACCTTCAGGTGGGCATAAATAAATGCCTTATCTTTGGCGCTTAATGCTCTTTTGGCCTTGTCCAAAACATCTTAACAGTCTGTTCATAGCTATATTTTATTAGGAGCTTATGCGTGACCTCATATCAATTGACTCATCTGAAACAACTTGAAGCGGAAAGCATCCATATTATCCGCGAAGTGGCTGCGGAGTTCGACAGGCCGGTAATGCTGTATTCCGTCGGCAAGGATTCGGCCGTCATGTTGCAACTGGCGCTGAAGGCGTTCTTTCCCGGCAAGCCACCGTTTCCGCTGCTGCACGTCGACACCACCTGGAAATTCCGCGAAATGATTGAATTTCGTGACCGACTGATGCGCGAACTGGGTTTGGAGCTGATCGTTCACACCAACCAGGAAGGCGTCAGCAAGGGCGTCAACCCCTTTACCTACGGCAGCAAGCGGCACACAGACATCATGAAGACCGAGGCACTCAAGCAGGCGCTGAATAAATACCGATTCGATGCAGCCTTTGGCGGCGCCCGGCGCGACGAGGAAAAATCCCGTGCCAAGGAACGGGTCTATTCCTTTCGTGACCAAAACCACCGCTGGGATCCCAAAAACCAGCGCCCGGAACTGTGGAATCTCTATAACGGCAAGATCGACAAAGGCGAAAGCATCCGCGTTTTCCCGCTCTCCAACTGGACTGAACTGGATGTCTGGCAATACATTTATCTGGAAAATATTCCTATTCCAACACTCTATTTTGCCAAGGAACGGCCGGTTGTTAACAAAGACGGCATGTTGATCATGGTCGACGACGATCGGATGCCTCTCGGTCCCGATGATAAGGTGGAAATGAAAAAAGTGCGC
>CAIKYI010000154.1 GCA_903831545.1 uncultured Methylobacter sp.
AAACTCCTCACCAAAGAAATTCTCTACCGCCTCGTCAACCGTGTTGCGGTAAGTTTCTTCATACTTATCCCAACATTTGGATTTTTTTTGAAGGACAAGTCCGTTTTCAAATTGCTTTTCTATGATTTTAGGATCAAAGGTCTTCAATAAATCAGTTAAAGACGCCTGTATACCCGCTTGCATCGCTAACTGATGATTCATAATGTCGTCAAAAGATTCTTCAATGGCCAAGGTCGAAGCCAGAAAACCGTCGGTTTTGTTTTCAATCAGTTGCCGTAACACATCATCTGTGGCTACTGTAAATTTAAGAGGATTATTATTAGCGGCTCTTATCACCGTCATATTGACGCGGCATAAACTTTTAAACTCGGCCCGACTCCTTAATACAGCAACTGTACCGTCAATCAGCTTTCTAAACATCTGCCCGATTCTATGCAGGGTTTCTGCTTGTTGCTCAGGCACCATTTCGTCGCATTCTACATCGGCCCCTTGTAAAAAAGCACTAAATAGCACGCTATCGGCCTGGCTGCTGTTAGAGTTCCCGACTGGTGTTGCGGGTACTTCCTCCTTATGCTGAAACTGTTGTGACAATGGCCTGTCATTTACCGGAATCCTAACGTGTTCAGATGTTGTCGATGCGCCCGTCAAATTTACTGCGGTATCAAGCTTAATTTGGGGTTCTACAATTGAAGTCGCAGACGGCTCAAAACTTTCAAATAAAGCAGACTCGCTTTCAAACAATGAATTATCTGTTATTTCAGCTGCTTCCTGTTGGCTTAATTCGTTCTTTTTAGCAAGCGCCACCTGTTCATTAAGCTGATCGCCAAAGGGCTCATTAGTGATTTCATCTTCCTTGTCAATTTCCAGTTCAGGTATTTGCACCACTGGAAGCTTATCACTCGAAAATGTAAGAGACTCAAAGTCGAACAAAGGGATTTCACTCGATGGAGTTTGTTCTGGCTTAGGTTCTGGTAACTCGGGGATTGCCTCGGCTTGCTCTAATTCGCTAGCCATATCGCCGAGAGCTGCGTCAAAAAAATCTTCGAAATCATTATCCACAGTGGCTTTGTTAAGCGCTGGTGCAGACGCTTGTTGCGCTGGAACAGTTTCAGAAAAAAAATCATCGAAACTGAAGTTTTCCGGAATTTCTTCGTTAGCCGATGCTATTGGAGGAGGAGTAATAGTAGGAGCAATATAACTATCAAAAAGCGGTGACTGATTGACCGGTAAGGCACTTTCAAAAGCCGTCGGTTTGGTGTCGGTTTTGACTTGCACCAGTTCGTCATGGCTTGGAAAGTTATCAGTCATCAGACTGTTGAAACTGACCTCTTCGGAGGCTACCCAGGGCTCATCAACATGAAGATAAGTGTCAGTTTTGGGTTCAGATGCGAACATAAAGTCGTCTGTTACTTGTTCATCTCTAATAGCAACGGCAATTTCATATTCACCAACCTTTAAGGTCATGCCGTTTTCAAGACGTTCAGTCGCATTGTGTAATGGTGTGTCTCGATTATTAATAAAGACACCGCCCAAGCTAGTGTCAGACAAATAATAGCAACCATTTTCAAAACTGATTGTAGCGTGATGCCGTGAGACAAATTTTTCAGTATCAGGCAGCACCAGGGCATTATCATCCGAACGACCAATTCCACCACCATTAGTACCGATGGCGGCGGTATTTGATTGGCCAATAGCCTGATTTTTAAAAGATAATACGGTTAATATTAAGCTCATGGTCAGTTCTGCCTTATTTGATTACCAATGACCTACCAAAATGAAGGGTGACCAATAATGGGGATGTTTTAATTCTTTATCGGCCAGTAAGGCCAATTGCGCCTCCCTCAGTGCCCGAGCTTTAGGCAAGCGGTTTAAATCAGCATAAAAGGCTTTCATTAACGTCGCAGTTGCTTCATCATTCACTGACCACAAAGTGCCTATGGCACTGAGCGCGTTGGTTTTAATGGCCATACCACTAAAGCCCAGCAAGGCGCGGTCATCACCCTCCGCCGTTTGACAGGCACTCAGCGTTAATAAATCAATTGGCGATTTTTTAATAGTGTCATTATTCAACAATGACTGCAAATCACCCAACTTAAGATTACGATCATAAGTCATCACAAAACTATCATCGGCATTTTTGCCAAAATAGCCGTGTGAAGCAATATGAATCATTGAATAATCACCGGAGCTGACAGATTGCTTAATGCCACCATAGGTAAAGGACTGGTTAAGTAAGGTGGTATTAAGCCGGTTTTTTTGTAACTCGGAAACTTCGTTATTAATGCTCGGCAGACTTAGTTTTTCAACCAAAAGGTCACGAGTCAATTTGGGAGCTTTCGTTTCAGCAGTCACTACATTTGAGGCGCTCATGTCAACAATACCCCGCTCACCCAAAACGCCTTCGATTGGACTTTGCATTAACTCATCAATTGATGCACCATCGGGTTTACTGAGTGCGGCAATCAAAACACGAGCTTGTTTACGACTATCCACACCGATTTTCTTAAGGGTTAAGCCTGGCAACGTTACAACGGTATAATCTTCGACGGCAAATTTTTTGCCATTCAGTAGCGCAGAAAAAGGCACCTGACGCAAGGGTCCATCTGGCACATAAATCACAGTAGCAAGCCCTTTGGCTTTTAGCTTGTCATCATAAGCTTTAAGCAACCAACCATACAGTTTGCGGGAAGCTGGCCGATAATTGCCCTCGCCATCCCGAAGAAATTGCGTCATTTGCATTGCCGTATCGACAACTTCGTTCGCCGAAACCGGCACGGATTGTTGCTCAAATTGGTCACTGTCACCGGATCGAAATAACAACTCAACACGGTCAGGCAAAATAACCGGATAAATAACGCCAACGCCTGGCAAAAGCGCCTCTTTAAGATTAAGCGAGACATCATCATCGACTAAACAACGATCATTAAAAAAATCTTCAAGCTCAGTCTTTTTAATGGTTTCCATTGCGTCAATGGCTTGCTTTAACAAGGTTTGTTTGGCTTCATTTGAGGAAGCCTGACTTGCCTGCAACAACAATATGTCCGCAAGTCCCCGGTAAACCGGATCAACAATCTTTTTAATAGATGATTGGCCGTTGTGTAAAATGCCGGGCACGCCATAACGAATATCGGCAAGGTGTTTAATCGCATGTTGATAGGCTTGCAAGGCAGTCTTGTTGTCGCCAGTCTCGTGGAACAATTGCCCGCTTTGCAATTCCCATTGCAATAGTAAATCGCTGGCATTGACTTGCTGCGCATCAAAAATCGCCTTATCCAGCCATACCAAAGCGTCCTGATTGCGCTTCTGCGAGGCGTAGAGCCTTCCCAGATAACCTGCTGCCTGTGAGCGCAAGCGAAGTTTCTTCTGGATGTCTGCCAATTGGTAAGCCCTGTCCAATACTTGATAAGTAACTTTAAGCTGCCGTTGTTGTGCATCTTTTAAATCAACTGGAGGTAATGCTAACAATTGTTCGGCAATTGTCAGTAATAGTTTTATTTTAATAGCGTCATCTTTAAGCGCCAGCACCTCGGTGGTGATATTTTCAAGTTGGCCCAAAGCATCTTCAGCATTGGTTTCCAAACCTGCTTGATTAATTTTAATACCAATTATTAAGGGTTTGTTCGGAGTCAGTTGGGCATTTTTTAATGCTAAAACAAAACTTGCGCTTGCTTTATCAGGTTGTTGCAGACTGCGATATACCATACCCAAGTAATCATCAATCAACGCTGATAGCCCGGGAGAATCAAGTGATTTTGCCAACACACTGCCTCGCTCCAGCAGTGTTTTGGCCTTGACATTATCTCTGGCAAGATACTGGTTATAACCCAAGGCCGCCAATGCCATGGCCAAGGATTGCTTGTCGCCGGTTTTTTCAGCTTGCGCGACTACAGCATCAAACTCTGTCGCTGCAGAGGCATAATTGCCCTGGTTACGATAGCTTTCACCCAAGGCCAACTTCAACGTTAAATCAGCAGAAGTGTGTATATCGGCTAGGGGGATTTCTTCGGGCGACGCAGCTGACAGGGGCGCTGGATTTAGCGTTAAAAAAGCCAGCATTGCCGCAGACAATAATTTTTCCATGAGTGTGACTCCTAAATTAAAATGCAACGAAGCCAACTTTAAAATGTATGCCATCGTCTTGAATATTTCGCTCCCCGGAAATGGCTCTTACATTAGTGATGCTATGCGCCCAGTAGAACTCGGTATTCATCTGTTTGTAATGCCAGTCAAAACCGACACCAACTGAATGCAAATAGTCTTTTTTGGGATTTAAATCGGCCAGGGTTGCGTTATTCCAGGCACCGCCATAATCCATAAAAGGAATCAAAAACAAGCTATGTTTAGCCGCCGCTTCGCCACCAAACAATGGATAGCGAAATTCCAATCCGGTATTAAAACCATTGTCTCTGACATAATAATTTTCCCGATAACCACGGACACTGTAAACACCGCCCAAGGCAAAGCGTTCCAGCGGCAACAATGGATCTGCTGACTGTTGCAGAACGCCTTTCCAAACAATTTGCGCACCATTTTCCATTATGCGATGACTGTATTGCGTTTGTCCCAGCCAACTAAAAAATTCGCCGCTGGGTAACAAACTGTTATTTTGAATCGTAGCTCCCAAAGCATTCAAACCTTGACTAAAGGTTGAGCGAGCAACAAAAGCGTTACGGGCTCCCTGTTGCAGATATTGCTGCCAAAGACGAAGTACAGTAACTTGTGTTGTGCCCTGATTGGTAGGCAAACCTTCGGTAAAAGAAAATGCTTGCCCCAGCAACGTTGAATCACTTTCACGTACTGAAAAATTAACACCCGCCTTTAAATTTAAACCGGGACTACGATAAAGGGGCTGGCTCAGGCCACCTTCATATCCAATCACATTGGTCTTTATATCTAACTGATTAATTGGTTTTTCTACCAGCGCAGAGCTGGTATTGCTGTATCTAAAAGTCGCATGAGTGTCATAAGCGTTCAAAGGAATTTCTATACCGGTATTAACACCCAGCGCACCGCCTGTCGCCATAAAATTGGCATCAATACGCTCACCAAACCCGGAAAGATTATCCACCCAACCACCGAGACGCCCGGTGTACCCACCCACGATCGGGGTCGTGTAGTTATCGGCATCAGCATAAAGCTGGTAAGGACGTGCCCTGGTCACTTTTACCGACAAAACGCCATCACCCGGATGCGTTCCCGGCTGCAAACTGCCATTTAGACGTTCAATTAAAGGATCAGCAAGCAATACCTGGTATCTTTCCTGTAAATTTTTAAAATTAAGCGGCGATCCGGCGCCAATGATCAGTCGATCACGCACATAATCTTCTCTTAATCGCCCCATACCTTCCAATTTAACTTCGGTTAACTGGCCTTCGATAATCTTAAGCTGTAACGCTCCACTTGCAACAGATTGTGTAGGAATTACGGCACCAGAATTTATATAGCCCGCGTCAACATAGACGGCCATAATGCGACTGCGTAATTCTTCAAGATCACGGGCAGATAAAGGCCGGTTTAAAAATGACAAGGCGATTTTTTGCAGGTCGTCATTGTTAATTACCGTATTGCCGGTAAACGTCACCTGTTTTATCTGAATTTTTCCCTGTTCAGCTATGGACAAGGACTTTGGTGCGGGTGGCAAAACAAAACCCTCATTAACCTCCTGTTTACGAAACTCAGGGGCAAGCAAGGGTTTTTGATTGGGTGTTATAACGGTTGCATTGGGTATATTATTTGAATCGAAAAAAGTAACTGGCGCACTAAAAGCTAAGCTTGTAAGGCAACACCCGGCTAAAGCAGTCATCAGACTAAACTGATACGGTGCAAAAACATTGCCGGTCGATAATTTTTTAAGTTGAGTATCAGAATACATTTTTAATTTTTTATTCATTGGCAATCGTCCGTTTTAGCTTGAGCCAAAGCCAGGGCTTGTTCGGTAGCTGCTGATGAAACGCCACCGGCAGTCGTTAACACCGAAGTGCTTACTTGGGAACTTAAGTCAGGAATGTAATTGGCTACGCCTTTCGAAATCAAAGAACTTTTACTACGATTAGTACAGGGATTTTTTGGCAAGGGCAGCAAAGAACCATTATTCATTTGCGCGATATCAATTACCGGCTTTACGGATTCTGCTACGGTTTTTACGACTGCCGTGCTGATGGTGCTTTCGGGGTTTAGGTTGGTTACTTCGATAATAATTGATGGAGATCTTTCCAATAAATAAGAATAAAATGAAGTGGGCGCGGCTGAAGTGAGTGATGATAAAGAAGATGTATTGGATGGCGATGTAGACCAGCTAAGGTTATTACTGAAACTAAGTGAATCGGCATTGCTAATATGATAAGTCGCCCCCAACGGAATATTAATCGCCCCATTAACAGTAACACCCGCAGAATTGAAAAACCAGAAATTGGCATTGCCTATAATCGACACCAACG
>CAIKYI010000155.1 GCA_903831545.1 uncultured Methylobacter sp.
CGCACCCAAACTGACCATGAACGAAATCATAGCAATACTAAATACCGTAAGTCCACATTTAAAAGCCCGCACGCTAAAGCAGATGATCCTGCTTATTGAAGCCATGCTGTCGATGACGGGACGAGTAACCATGCTGAGTTTGTCGCGTTGGACTGAAAAAGGTGGCAGCTATCGAACGGTACAGCGTTTTTTTAGAGAAAAAATAGAGTGGTCGGCGTTACGTTGGCAGCTCATAAAGCAACACACACAGGAAACTAAAGGTATATGGTTGCTGATTGGGGATGAGGTCATGGTGACTAAATCAGGGAAAGAAACGCATGGATTAGGGGTTTTTTTTCTTCGATTTACAACAAGCCATTGCCTGGGCTGTGTTTTTTAAACCTGTCATTGTTATCTGTCGAAACGCGTACGGCTTACCCTTTAATCACCGAACAGCTGGTGCGCGGCGATGTTCAAGCCAGTGCGCCCAAGGCCGTTATACCAAAAAACTCGAAACCTGGCAGGCCTAAGGGCAGTGTTAACAAAAACCGGAAAGTTGTTAAACTATCGTCTTTTCAACGACAGTTACAAGCCTGTATTAATGCGGCATTAACGCTGATAGGGTTGAATTTGGGAATCGTCTACTTTGTTTACGATGGCGCACTGGGCAACAATGCCGGCCTACAAGCCGTTATACAAACGGGGCTACACCTTATTTGCAAGCTACGCCATGATTCAACGCTTTACTTGCCCTACTCGGGCGAGTATTCAGGAAAAGGTAAGCCGCGTAAATACGGTGAAAAACTAACACTGGAAACATTAACGGACGCGCATCGGAAATCGGAGGTCGTGGAAAAAGGCATTCAAACGTGTACCTATCAGGTACACGTTTGGCACAAAAACTTTCCTGAATTGCTCAATGTCGCCATCATTGTAAAGACCAACCTAAAAACAGGACGGATCGCAAAGGTACTGTTGTTTAGTGATGACCTAACGCTTGCCAGTGAAAAATTGATCAGCTACTACTCTTTGCGGTTTCAAATCGAGTTTAACTTCCGCGATGCCAAGCAATATTGGGGGTTGGAAGATTTTATGAAT
The DNA here is from genome assembly GCA_903831545.1 of uncultured Methylobacter sp. Classification (GTDB taxonomy): domain Bacteria; phylum Pseudomonadota; class Gammaproteobacteria; order Methylococcales; family Methylomonadaceae; genus Methylobacter_A. The sequence continues at coordinate 1,078 of CAIKYI010000155.1, forward strand.
GTCAAAGAAACACAAGTCAGCAATGCGGCTAACTTCTCCTTGTTCATGGTCACTTTTTCACAGCTTTTATCGGCAAAAATAGAGGGAACCAACAAGGGCAGTATGCTGGATTTGAAAACCATCTTCAGAGCCCGAAAATACACGCAGCGGATTATTAATTCGCTGGACAAAAATGATGACACATTTTTAATCGACGACCGTATCTTCCAAGCCGCAGAAATTAGCAGGATTCATGCGAGAGCGGCTTAAATTTTGACGAAGGTATTGATCTAATAGTCGATTTTATAAACCATTTCAGATAGACACTACCACCGATATCCACTGCGCGATTGCGAACCTGACCACAGGTCATCGGGTCGGGCATCAGCCCATCGGAAAGAAAGGCATGCAAAACAATAATAGTTTCCGGGTTAACGCCAGCGTACTCGGTATCAAGCACCAGATATTCAATGGCAGATTTGTGATTAAGATCATCTGGGTTTCCATTGCATCCTTACCTTCAGCTGCTTGACCAAACTTGATCAGCCTCTCTGTGTCTAATCGACTATAAGTATTTCCTTCCAGTACAGAAGATGCCCACGAAAGATCAATGAGCAGGCGATTAAGAATGTCACGTCCAAAAGTATCTTCTTGAAGTGAAAAAATTTTTGGCATTCACTTACCTTTTTGTGTCGTGAGATACAGTATCGCGCCATTTTATTTGGCACACAATATTTTTTTCGCG
>CAIKYI010000156.1 GCA_903831545.1 uncultured Methylobacter sp.
AGCTTACTGCAGCGACATAGATCTGAAAAAAAACCGGCAAAATTGTAGGTCTTAATTCATCTTTTGCGCCCTGTTTTGGGGAATGGTCGCCTTTCTTTGGTGCGGGGTGGGTCTTTACACTGCCAAAGCAACTTGCAATAAATGTAAATATCAGCGAGCACTTTAAGGGGACATTTACTTTCAGGCGCTGCAAACAGGATTGATACTTATAATATAGTGAGACAATGTAACGAATTATTAGTTGCTGATTAGCTATTTGGTATGGTGTTTGCTTTGTTTCTTGTAAAGAAAATATTTTTAGAGAATCCACTATGTCAAAAACCAGTCAATCTTTGTCTTTTCCTGTACAGGGTGACAAAGAAAACTCGTCATTTTTTAATGAATACCTGAACAAACTGCTGGAAGAGCGTGATAGTTTGGGGCTAAGCAATATGATCCATGAAATCGATGCCTTGATCTTGGCGGTTGATCCAGGCAAGGCAATTGAATACATTGAAGAATTATGTTTGATGTCGCCGTATCATTACCTGGTTACACTCGAAAGTGAGTCGCATTGGACTCATGTTTTACGGATTGATATGAACTCCCCGGATATGCTCATCCGTGAAGTGAAGGACGATAATATCAAGGGTATTTTTCGTAGTCTGAATGAAGTTTTCCCCATTGGCTTAAGCAAGCCGCACAGTCGCTATATGGGAGAAGTTTTGCGGGTCAATAATCTGCATGAAGTGGTTACCTTGCAGCAGCGAAGAGGCTTTCGGTTTTTTTCTCAGGATGATGTGCGTAAGCTTGAATTACCGGGCAACATGGCAATTATTAAACCGTCTCCTTACACCCATAATATCGTCGCCTATCTGGAACGGGAGCCGGAACAATTGCGTGTTTATGCATTGGGAGTCAGTAGTATTCGCAGTGATGCGCAGCGAGCGTGCGAGATAGCCAAACAACAGCAAAAAGCCTTGGGCATCGACGAGTTGATTTTGCCGGTAGATCATTTGGCGACCCGTATTTACAGTCAAAACAGAGAGGTAGCGATTTTGGAATGGCTGTCGCTGTCCAGTTATTACTATTGGGGTTCGTTTGATATACTGGATCAGAACTCTTCGACCAATGTCACTAAAAGCATACATTATTCAGATGAGTTACGTAGTCCTGCCAAGGTGTTTACCGCTAATAACACGCCTTATTTTGTCAATCATTTCAAAAACTCCGACTCCCCGACTGAAAATTTTGTGCGTAATTATGGTCCAAGGTTGCACCATATAGCGCTGGCAGTCAAAGATGGCGATCAGCATGGTATAGAAAACATTGAGTTTGTGGTTGATGCCATTCGTGGGCAGGGCAAAAGCTTTTTGTTGGATGTGGTCGGCTCTAAAGACGAAGGTTTAAAACAGATTTTTTCCAGTGCTTCCGAGCATTCCTCACTTATTATTGAATATGTGCAGCGCTTTGGCGGATTTCAGGGCTTTTTTACTAAAGATAATGTTGCGCAACTGACGCATGCGGCGGGTGTCGAAGAAGAGCTTATTAGGATGCAGACCCAGGCGCAACAAGCTATGCAGGCTTGATATGTTTTTAAATGCCAAGATGTGGGAGCGACGCCTACGTCGCGACAAACGTTAAAATCGCGATGTTGGCATCGCTCCTACAACTGATTAATTTTAAATTAACAGCTTAACACTTCGTCAAGGAAAACATCATGACCATTCGGGTAGCTATCCGTCACAAAACTGTTTACAACTTCGATAGGGCGGTATCTCTGTCGCCGCATGTCTTTAGATTGCGGCCGGCGGTTCATAGTCGAACGCCCATAAAAGGTTATAGTTTACGCATTGAACCTGAAACGCATTTTATTAACTGGCAACAGGATCCGTTTGGAAACCTGTTGGCCCGTGTTGTGTTTCCTGATAAATGTTCAAGGCTGAGTGTTGAAGTTGAAGTTATCGCTGAATTGACGGTGATTAATCCCTTTGATTTCTTTGTCGAAGAATATGCGGAAAATTATCCTTTTAAATATGATGAACTTTCACTTAAAGAATTACAGCCGTATCTGGAAATAACCGAAGACGGGCCATTATTAAAGCAATGGGTTGCTGATTTCGATCTGAAGCAACGCACCATCAATGACTTTTTGGTTGATATTAACCGTAAGGTATATCAAGCCATTGGCTACAATATCCGTATGGAAGTGGGCATTCAAAGTTGCGAGGATTCTCTGACTAAACTGAGCGGTTCGTGCCGTGATTCTGCATGGTTACTGGTGCAAATCTTGCGTCATTTAGGACTGGCGGCACGGTTTGTGTCCGGTTATCTGGTGCAACTGACTGCTGACGTGAAATCCCTGGATGGGCCATCTGGCCCGGAACAGGATTTTACCGACTTACACGCCTGGACTGAAGTTTATATTCCGGGAGCGGGTTGGATTGGTCTTGATCCAACCTCC
>CAIKYI010000157.1 GCA_903831545.1 uncultured Methylobacter sp.
AAACAAAATGGTGAATACAGGCAAAAATCAAAGTTTAATATTTCCAGTAAGGATCAGGCTAAATCTATTATTGAAGCCTTGGAAGACTGGACAAAACTGGATTGATGTTTTGTTAGAGAGTGATTTAACTCACCAGCGCTGGATGTGGAATAGATAGAACAGACAATCTCATGCTTATTTATTCTGGAACATAAAAAAATGTTATTGGATTGTTTTGCGCTAGATCATAATTAAACCTCTCAGCGAATGAAAATATTATTCATTACCTTACTATTACTTTATAGCTGCATTACTAATGCTCAAGTTTTCAAGTGTATAGGAGGTAATGGTTCAATAAGCTATTCCGACAGAAAATGCGAAGCTAGAGTAGCTGAAGCCAAGGATGTCTATAAACCAAACCCACCAGTAATACAAAATGAAAACAATTTATTACCTCTGAAGAACAATACTAATAAGGTATTAGCAACAGACCTTAAAAAAGCTAATCATTATGACTACCTAATCGTAGTTTCTGTATATGTACTGATGAGTATTTTTTGCTACTTTGCATACCGGAGGGATAAAAAATATGCCAGAAATCGGCAATGGAGAATGCAAGAAAGCACTTTGCATCTATATGAGTTATTTGGTGGTTGGCCTGGTGGCATAATCGCACAATACACTCTACGCCACAAAAACAGAAAACTATCCTATCAAATTAGCTTTTGGTTTATTGTAACTTTACATATAGTGGGATGGTTTGACTATCTCGTGCTCAATCAATTGGTATTGCATCGTATTATTTTCTTTCTAAGTTCATCTTATAACCCTGATGTGTTATCCCATGCAGGTGATTATTTATTGATAACATGATGATAATTAAAATATCTACTTTGCTATCATCAGAGCTATATGTCTAATAGGATGAAATCCAACCACCCCTCCGTTACCCGTATCGCTTTAGCCAGTTTGATTGGCACGGCAATTGAATTTTATGACTTTTATATCTATGGTATGGCTGCGGCTTTGGTTATTGGCCCGGTGTTTTTTCCAGGCAGTAATCCCACCACACAAGCACTTAACTCCTTTCTTACCTTTGCTGTCGCTTTTCTAACTCGGCCTTTGGGAGCCGCACTGTTCGGCCATTTTGGAGACCGCATTGGCCGGAAAACAACGTTGATTGCATCGCTGTTGATCATGGGCGTTTCGACCACCTTGATTGGGCTATTACCGGGATATGATGCTATTGGCGCATGGGCACCGGCTTTGCTGTGCTTGTTACGCTTTGGTCAGGGAATTGGGTTAGGCGGTGAATGGGGCGGGGCAGCGCTATTGGCAACGGAGAATGCCCCGATCGGCAAGCGTGGTTGGTATGGCATGTTTCCGCAATTGGGGCCGCCCGTGGGCTTTCTCTTGGCGACCGGAAGTTTTCTGCTGCTTGCTCATTTCCTGAGTGAACAAGAGTTTAAAGACTGGGGCTGGCGACTTCCGTTTCTTGCCAGTTCGATTCTTGTTATGGTTGGTCTTTATGTACGCCTTGCTTTGGCAGAAACGCCAATATTTGCCAACATCTTGAAGCAGCATAAAAGGGTGGTTTTTCCACTGCGGGAGCTAGTGAAGCATCATCCTGCTTCATTGTTCATGGGGGCCCTGGCTATGGTTGTGTGCTATGCATTATTCTACATTTCAACCGTGTTTTCCTTAAGCTACGGCACCACTACGTTACATATTCCACGTCAACAATTTCTTGGGATGTTGTGTATTGCGGTGCTCTTTATGGCTGCTGCAACGCCAATATCGGCCTGGGCAGCTGACCGTTTCGGCAGACGACCAGTTTTGCTTGTTGCCGGCAGCGCTGCATTCCTGTCCGGATTTTTGTTAAAACCGATGCTGGAAAGCAACTCAGCAGTAATTATTACCGCTTTTCTTGCTTTAGAGTTATTTCTAATGGGAGCGACTTTCGCTCCTATGGGCGCACTGCTTCCTGAGCTGTTTCCTTCACAAGTGAGATATACCGGTGCAGGAACGGCTTATAATTTGGGCGGCATCATGGGGGCTTCATTTGCTCCCTATATTGCGCAACGACTTGTCGCTGAGGGAGGGCTGGCATGGGTTGGCGGCTATGTGTCCGTGGCTGCTGCTATCAGTC
>CAIKYI010000158.1 GCA_903831545.1 uncultured Methylobacter sp.
CCTACACGACGCTCTTCCGATCTGAATTATATTACCTGGCTGGCGTGCCACTGACTAACGAATTGGGTAGAGATTTTCGTCATATCATTGCTAATGCTGTAAAAAAAGACCAACCATTTCTCTTAAACTTGTTCACCTCAACCACACATGTGCCATTCGGCTCTGAATACCCCTATTATAATTTATTTACCCCTAAAGATTATGCAGGTGAATCTCGGTTTATTATGACCAAGCTGGCAACACCTGAAGAGATTATGCAAAAACAGGAATTAGGCATTGAAGCATTTGACTTGCCGCAAATTCTTAATTTATATGATGGCTGTGTAAAGCAATTTGACGATGAAGTGGGGAAAATTGTTGAGTTTGTCGATAAATGCGGGCTAACTGATAATACCATTTTTATGGTTTACAGTGATCATGGCGCTGATTTTTTTGAAACAGGAAGCTGGGGACAAGGTAATACTTTACGAGGAAACGATCCCAGCGGTCGCATACCCATTGTATTAAAAGGCCCGAAAATACCGGAAAACTTTCAGTTTAATCATGTTACCCGTTCAATTGATATTATGCCTACCTTATTAGCGTTGCTGGATATTGAAGGCGATTCAAATTTGGATGGTGTAAATTTGTTACCCAATTTATATGACAATACCAATCCTGATTTATTCGCATTCCAGGAAACGGGGGAATGGCTGGCAGCTGTTCCCGGAATGCATCCAGCCCAGCTACGCTATCCCAATATTGTTGATTTACTGGATATTCCTGATAAGGAAGCAGCCACATTAGTTATTAATAAACAGTACTATGATTTGGTTATACGCGCCAAGAATCGCTCAGTTCAAAACGAACGCTGGAAATTAATCTATATTCCTACCGACACTGGGATAGAGTACGAGCTTTATGATTTACAATCAGATCCAAATTGTAAAATCAACCAGGTTAATTCTCAGATTGAAATATTTAATCATCTTAAAGAAGTGCTTGGGCAATGGATGGTACAGGATGCGCATTACGGGTAATTCTAGTTTGTCAGATTATACAAAGTTCGCCATACCCGCAGGTAAGCGAATATCAAGTGCCATGGGGTCTACCATGAATCATGGATTCAGCCAACCCTCGCTTTGCTCCCCCTCCCGGGAAAGCATAGGTATCTATAAAAGTAAGAATCGACGTCATTCCGGCATGGATTGCCGGACCCGTTAGAGCGCGTAGCGAATCCAGATGCCATAGATGGCAAACCTTAGTATTTACATTTCTTTTAGTCGTGTTTTTTACATCATGTAATCTGACAAAGTAGAACTAAGCAATAAATTATCTCTCGATCTTCAATTTTTTTATCTTGATTAATTCTACTTTATCGGATTATCCAAAGCTCGTCATATCCGCCGGGAAGCGGGTATCCAGTGCCAGGGATGGTAAATTTAAATCATCAATGGAGCCTGGATTTCGATAGTCAAGGCTATAGAAATTTAAAAAATCAACTAAATGTGTATACCAGTCGCTCATTTGTTCAAAATCAATTGAAATCGGCTTTTTTACAAGAAACGACTAAAAGTACAAGATTACATTTCAGGTAAATACCAAATACTTGCCAATCTTTTACGGATTAATTTTGATTATAGAATGTTCGCAGATGCGGGGAAGTAATGATTATTCCATAAATTTCTTGTATCGCTAATCATAACTAATTTTAGCTTGATTTAGGATAATACATCGCACCTGAAATCTAATTACCAGCACCAGATTACCGCTTACCAGCCCTTAAAAACCCACGCACAACCCATTGAAAATAAATATAAAATAGAGATATTAAAAAACATGGGGCAATGTATTGGGTTTTTTCGTCGTGGTAAAAGGTTTTCTGATCAAGATAACAGGTTTTCTTGGCAAGATAGTATTTTATGATAGCCAATATTATTATTTTTTGAGCTGATTATAGGTTTTCTTTGCTCTGTTTTAGGTTTTTATACCTTGATAAAAAGCTATCTTGCCAAGGTAAGGGGTAATTTAAGCAAGGTAGACGGTTACCACGTAAAGCTAACCACGGAAATTTCGGTAAAGTAACCTAACCCTACAAAAAAAACTTGCATTTTATATGGAAATAGGCATATTATTCTGCCGCGCACAAATTTTACTAGGCCTGTAAATTTCTCCAACTATGAGGACTTATCATGTCAAATTCAACTGCAATCCCACGCGATGATGCCAGTAAACTGGCGTTATTACAGCATTTAAACACACAACTACCCAACTATGCCGAGACTTTTGAAATAAATACCAACGATTTGGCCCAATTGAAAGCAGGCCTGGACTGGCTGGATTATTGCCTTAAGATTCAGGAAGCCATAAAAAAATATAGCAATTCACTGGTCACTTTAAAGCGCATTCTGCGTGATGGCCCCCAAAGTACAGCCATAATAATTCCAGTAATTCCAACACTACCTTCCAAGCCGGATTCTGAACCCTATGCAGACATCTTTGGTTTTCTGGGTTCATTAATCACTCGTGTTAAAAAACACAAGAACTATACACCAGCAATTGGCAAAGCTCTTAATATTATTGCCATTCAAAGCCAAAACATTGATCTTACCAAATTACAACCCGTACTTTCCGTCGATTACCTGGGTGGGCATCCAGTACTCCATTGGAAAACCAATCCAGCGGACTCGATAGAAATTGAAGCTGATCATGGTACGGGCATTTTCAGCCTTTTAACCATCCAGCTAACTCCGGGCTACCAGGACAATTTTCCACTCCCTAATCCTGGAAGTGCTGCACTCTGGAAATACCGCGCCATCTTCCATATCCGTGACGCTCAAGTGGGGCACTGGAGTCAAATACTGGAAGTTAGCGTAAAAGGATAATTATTATTCGGTTTAAAGATGAACACGATAGGATGCGCTGAACTCAGTGAAGCGCATCAATCGCGAACGATGCGCCTCCTTGCGTCGGCAGCATCCTAAAGGCTATCGGACCTTATCGCGTTGTTAATTAAATTAAGACATGTATCAAAATAATTTTCTGGAGTAAAACAGCTTTAGCTGTTTTTCAGGCAACAGCTAAAGCTGTTGCACTCCAATTTTTAATCAACTTTAACTATTTTTCCTTGGCCTGCAACCACTGCTCCAGCATCATAAGTATCCAAATCAATTCTCCATAATACGAAGCATGTGTACCTTGATGCATGGCAATGGCGTTATCAATAAACTCAGCACGAAAATAAGGCCTTTTTTTAAGATCGTGCAAACTATCGTAAGCGAGTTCTTTTAAAGGCTGATATTCTTTTAGCCAGATGCCAAACGGCAAACCAAATCCATGCTTGGATTTGTTGATAATTTCTTGCGGTAAAAAGTCATTCATTGCCTTTTTATAAAACCAGCGTAGCTGACCTTTTTTTAACTTTTCCGCAGAAGGTATTTGGCAAGACAAATTAACGATACTCATGTCCAGCATGGGATAAACAACTTCAACGCCTGCCATTTCGCACATCTTGTTAACCTTAACCAAGTCGTTATCATGTAAGGTAGTTTTCCAGTCCATATAAAGCATCCGATTTAACGCTGATGCATTTTGCGGTCTGTCATAACTATCCCTTAGCGACTGCAAGGGGGTGTCAGTATTTATTTTTTCTACAAAGCCATCCGTAAAAATCTCATCGGCTATATGTCTATGCAAAAAATTATAGTCTTGAAGGCGATCAGGAAGAGGCACATTTGCCTGATCTATATATCTTTTCCCTTTCTGAAACAGATTTTGTTGTAAAAAAGACCGAGGAAGATGGTTATAGATAGCCTCAAATCCAGAGCGCATAAGTCCCGGCACCTTAAAATAGGACTCGAATAATAATTGCTTTGCATAACGCTCATTACCGGCAAATAGCTCGTCGCCCCCATCACCGGCCAGCAATCGATTTACGCCATTTTCTTTGGCAAGTTTTGCACAATAATAGGTGGGTAAAGCCGATGAATTACCAAAAGGTTCGTCATAATGCTCGGCTATTTTAGGAATTGCGGCAACAGCATCTTCAGGCGTTAAATAATATTCGTGTGGCTCGGTTTTAAAATGCCGGGAAGCAATTCTTGAATAGCTTATTTCATCATAGCCTTCCACAGGAAAACCTATGGTGAAGGTCTTTGCCTTACCCGGATAGGCTTTGGAAAGCGCGCCAACAACACTGGAACTATCCAGGCCGCCGCTTAAAAAAGCGCCGGTGTTTTGTTCGGTTAACACTTCATTTTTTACAACTTGAATGAGTCGTTCTTGTAACTCTTTACCAGCTTGTTCTATCGTTCCGGATAGTTTTTCACTAAACTCAGGCATCCAGTAGTGCTTTAGCGATATTTTGTTATCCTGATAAGTGAGCATCTGCCCACCCTCAAGCTTGTTTACTTTTTTATAGATGGTATTGGGACTGGGGCATTGATGAAAATAAACATAATCATAAACGGACTGCTCGGCTATTTCATTACCCACCTCAGGATGCTGGATAATACTATCTGCCGTTGACCCAAAAACCAGTCCATCACTGGTTTGGGCATAATAAAGACTTTTTTGTCCTATAGGATCAATAGCCAGTATTATTTTTTGTTTTTCCTGATCCACTAAGACTAAAGAGAATCCACCGCTAATTTGCGAAAGAAACTGCTCTCCCTTTTCTTCATAGTTTTTAATCAGGGATAATTTATATTCTTTTGCGCGTTCTATAGAAGCATTAGCATGTAGGTTTGACGCTATAACTGCTATTAAATAGTTATTTTTTTCTTCAAAATTATCATTGCCTGACAGACAAGTAACAAAGCTGTTAGTTTGTATATTCAGCTTGTCTTTATCAGACGATGGCGCACTATTTTTTATTTTATTGATTAAGTTATGTGTTTCATCTTTATTAAGAGATGTGTTAGTCCAACCGGTTATAAATGTCATTTTGAATGTCTATTTTTATGTTAGGGGTGGCTTACATGACTAATAACGTATCTAAATTTACCTGAGGCTTCTTTTTTAATTTCAGAAACATACTCAAATTCAATTTGTACGTTTTCTCCAAGTCTCTTTTTAAAGACCTGTTCAATTATCTTTTCTGCGTTTATTAGATAGCTATTATTTTTAACGATTTGAATCACTGTTTTATCTAAAGTGTATTGGGTTATTTTAAATGATTCTATACCTTCAATATCGCGCAACACATAAATCAATGCCAGGCCATGTAAAACAGTTCCATCTTGTGCCACTACAAAATCAGTAGCCCGCCCCTGAATTTCTTTAAGTACCGGCAAACCTCGCCCACAGGGACAAGACTCATCACTTAACGCACCCACATCACCGGTGCGATAACGAATAAAAGGAAAATCCAGGGTAGCAAGATGCGTTACAACAATTTCACCGGTTTCGCCAACAGGTAGCACCTTGCCTTGGTCGTCGATTATTTCAACAATAATGTCTTCAGCCGTAATATGCATGTTTCCAGACGGACATTGATGCGCAATAAAACCCGCATCCCTACCTCCGTAACCATTAGCAACCGGGCAACCAAAAACAGCTTCTATTTTTTCTCTTTGATAATCATATAAGCGCTCGGAAGTAACAAAAGCGACTTTAATATCCAGATTAGTTAACTTTTGCCCTGTGTTTTGTGCGTGAGTCGCTATATGAGCAAGTGCCGAGGGATAGCCAAACAACATTTTCGGACGCACGGCCTGAATTTTTTTGATAAATTCATCAATTTTAGCGGGCGACATTTCAAAAGCAGGAATCAAATGTGTTCGAAGTAATTTATCACGAATGACTTTGATTTTATCCTGAGTCCCTAATTCTATAGGGGACCCCCATACTACAATTTCAGGATCACCAATATCAACATCCCACCATCGTGTTGCTCGCCATTTGGCTGCAACATCATGACTAACGCGTTTTGCGCCAATATAAAAAATCAACGGTTCACCACTGGAACCACCGGTATTAAAGCGCGCCAAACCTGCGGCATTATCGGCTTTAAGCTGTTCAGTATGACTACGGATACATGCTTTATCTGTAAGCGGCAAACTACTTAATGCATCTAAAGACAAAATATTGCCCGGCACAAAACTCAACTGTTTAAATAACGTCTGGTAATAGGGAACATGTTGCTCTACATCACCAAGAAAACTTTTTAAACGTTCCAGTTGCAGAGATTTTATTTCAGTTGCTGACAGCCATTGGGTTTGCTCCATGTCTTTTCGGACACGAACTGTATCATGTTTTTTTAGACGTTCATGCAAAGGAAAGATGACATCTGAAACAAGTTTTGTGTATATATTCATGTCGTTTATTAAACCAGTTTTTTAAACTCTTCCACAAGAACTTCGACTCTAGTGTCCCAGGCATTTTCCTGGGCATATTGAACAATTAAGCCTTTATCCCAATCTGTAGCCAACCCTTTTAACAAGGCATCCAATAATAATTTTGGTTGTCCAAAAGGCACGATTGCCCCAAGTTTGGCATGCTTAACGACTTCTGCATTACCACCTACATCTGTAGTAATAACGGGCAAGCCACAAGCCATGGCCTCTAAAAAAACATTTGCCCAGCCTTCATTGGCTGTTGCCAGCACAAATAAATCGGCAGCTGACAAGGGCTCCTTGAGTTGTTCTGATGGATATGTTCCAAGAAAGCGAACATGTTTTTCAAGTTTTAGGGTCTTAACCTGCTCTTCCAGGCTTTCTCTTATATTACCTTCGGCACTTTCG
>CAIKYI010000159.1 GCA_903831545.1 uncultured Methylobacter sp.
CCTGAATTTAAGTTGGCCTGCGTTTCTGCGCTTGCTTGATTGGCCAGCATTACACAACCCAACAAAATTGCCAACGCACTCACCGACAGCGCTTTTGCCATACTAACAATATCCGATACTTTATTTTTTAACATTTATAAACTCTTTCGTATTGATTGCTTACGGTGAACCATTATCTTAAAAGGAAAATTAAGGTTGATCTTCTCCGCCCTGATACAGCGCACCATTACATCGTTTAATACGCAGGTACGTGTAATAGATTCCTTTTATAAACCCATATTTTTCTAGCGAAATAATGCCGTAGCTGGAACAGGAAGGCGTATAGATGCACTCCCTGTTGTGCAAATGACGCAAACGCTTCTGATAAAAGCGAATTGCATATATCCCGATGAACTTCATTAACTCTTTTCGAAAGTACAGACTAACCAGGCACCCCTGCCGCCACCACAGCCCTTAACCGCTACCTCACGGTACTCGCTAGAATGCAACCGCCATCCACCAACTGCATGCGTGTTCAAAAAGTCTTCAAATTGCTTGCATCTCTTGTCATCCCAACCGCTGTCCTGAGCACCACAGCCGGAAACTTTAGGAATAAACGCCTTAACCATATAACTAACAGCCATTTCAACCTCTTTAAATAAGTTAAATAACAATGCATCGATCACATGCTGATTTTCTAAACAACCTTTTTTCCGCAACTGCCACAGACCGTGAGTCCTGATTCGAGCGAAGTGCCACAACCCGTACAAAATGCAGGAGTTTGACTGACCTGCACATCAGCCTTAGTTGTTGCATTATTGCTTGCGTCCTGCTTCTCAAAAATACAGACCAGCCAGGCACCATTCGCACCACCGCACCCCTTAACTGCAACCTTCCGGTATTCACTGGAATGAAGACGCCAACCACCTATGGCATGCGTATTTACAAAATTCTCAAATTGATTGCATCTCTTGTCATCCCATCCAGCATCCTGAGCACCGCAGCCTGCAACCTTCGGAACAAAGGCTTTCACCATATACTGCACTGACATATCAACTCCTTACATCAATAAATTTAGCTAAAACCAAGAGCATTTACTTCTATCACGACAGGTTCTTATATTTTTGAACCGCAACCACCACAAAACTGATCGGAGACAATCAATGCGCCACCGCAACTATTGCAAAATTTCCGAATCGTAGTTGGCTCTGGTTCACGAATTTCTTCGTGCGAATCAGATCTTGCTTCACGTATTCTTTCTTGCGTTTTTTCAGCGATTACCTTGCCACCTTCCACTGCTTTGTGTGTCACATCTTTTCCCATTTCGATGGCTTTCGATGACATATCCAGTAACTTGCTACCGGCATTACCCAACAACACATTTAAGCGTTCACCATCATCGGAACTTGAAAATATTTTCAAAGTATCCATCTCGACATTCGTGGTATTCACATCAAGTTCAAGATAAGGAGCAGGTTTAAAACCAAGCGATTGCGCATAAAAGACAGTCGGAATAGAACTTCTTTTGGTGTTGTATTCCTTTACCTGTCTGTTGTATCCCTGACGCGCAACTTCAAGCTGGGCTTCGCATGACTGGATACTATCAATCAAACGCTGATACTGCGCATTAGCTTTCAATTCTGGGAAGTTTCGTGCCATCCCATTCACTGTAGATAACACCATTCCGGACTGTTGATGCATTTGAGCGACATTATTCGCTGATGTCATATCGTCAGATACTTTGAGGATGACCAACTTTTCTGACTCCTGGTACCCCTTCACTACATCAATCAGTTGATTGATCAAGGATGCCTGCTTACGACCAACCACCCCGATATTCGACCATGATTCCCGGAGTGATTCAGACAAAGCTCTCAAGGCGTTATAGCCAAAAAATGCGATGACAACCACAACAGCACCAACAATTATCACCAACCAAAATATTGCTACAAAAAATCCAAATATTGCGTCCATAACAGCCCCCTAAATGCCAAATAACAAATTCGATTACAAACCGCCAGCCAAAAATGTATATAAGGCCGTTATATCAGCGGAAAAACAATTCTGGCACTGCAATAAATTTTAGCTAGCAGTGCCAGATCACTCAGTATAAAAAATTAATTTAATTTATTAATTTTTAGTAATTAGAACGTGTAACCGATGCCGATAGAAACGACTGGGTAATATCTGAAATTGTTCAGCGCACCGTTAAGATCTGCATTGGCTTGAG
>CAIKYI010000160.1 GCA_903831545.1 uncultured Methylobacter sp.
CACCTTTCCTGGCAATACTAAAATCAATATCGCGCCATGGAAGATCATCAGAAACATACTGGTCTCTTGGCTAATACTGGCAAGCATGCTGATTGCATTCGCACTAGCGACCAACCACTTAGGATTTTTCGATAAATATGTGGTGCAGATCTGGTTGTGGCTGACCCCTCTTTGCCAAATCATTGCAGTGTTTGCACTGCGCGCTTTTGCGCCATTCATCCTACAAATGCAAGGGCCAAAACGCTACGCGATTATTGCGGGCATGAATAAACAAGGGATTTCGATTGCAGCCAGCTTACAAAAATCGGAATACAACAATACAGAATGCTTGGGATTTTTTGACGACCGCTCGGCCGACAGATTAAGCGAGGAATTAGGTCATGATCTTCAGTACCCTATCCTGGGAAAAGTCTCAGAGATTGGTCAATACATGAAGCAGCATCAAGTGGATGTTGTCTATATGTCACTGCCCATGGAAAATCGACCACGCATCGTCAAATTGCTCGATGAGCTCAAAGACACCACGGCCTCCATCTACTTCTTGCCGGATATATTTTTAAGCGATTTGATTCAAGGGAATGTCGGCCAAGTCGATGGCATTCCTGTCATCACCCTCTATGAAACGCCTTTTGCAGGGGTCGATGGCATCATCAAACGCGTGTTCGATTTATTGTTTTCGGCGGCGGCATTAGTCTTCATCTCACCCATTTTACTCATCATCAGTCTGGGCGTAAAAATGAGCTCGCCAGGCCCGATTATTTTTAAACAACGACGCTACGGCTTAGACGGCAAACAAATTTTAGTCTACAAATTCAGAACCATGACAGTGGCTGAAGATGGCGCAGTAGTTGTGCAAGCTACCAAGCAGGATCAACGCATTACCGCATTTGGCAGACTATTACGTAAAACCTCGCTAGACGAATTACCGCAGTTTATTAATGTATTGCAAGGTCGCATGAGCGTTGTTGGCCCTAGGCCACATGCCGTGGCGCACAATGAAACTTACCGTAAAATCATCAAAGGCTATATGGTGCGCCACAAGGTGCGACCTGGGATTACTGGCTGGGCCCAAGTCAATGGCTTCCGCGGCGAGACCGACACCCTAGATAAAATGCAAAACCGTATCGAATATGATATTGATTATCTGCGTAACTGGAGCGCTAAATTGGATATTTATATCGTGCTCAAAACGATCGCCATGCTGTTAAGAAAGGAAAAAAATGCCTATTAAACCACATGTATATAAACATCGCTGGGTTCAAGTGCTCGCCTTTATCGGCTTGGTGCTCATGCTTATTGGAATCTTTATTGGCGGCAGACAACCAGGCGCTGGAAGCTTGTTTAATCCGCCCTGGGATAAGGTCGTGCACCTTGGCACCTATGGCCTCATGGCCATGCTGATTGGGTTAGCCTTCCGAAAAATGCCCTTGCCGCTTGTGCTGCTAATGACGGTCAGCATTGGGGCTTGCGATGAAATTGCCCAACTGTATATTCCCGGCCG
>CAIKYI010000161.1 GCA_903831545.1 uncultured Methylobacter sp.
AGGAAATCAGCCTTCATTTACATTTATTTGACGAAAAGTGTACCTTCATGCCAGACAAAACACCTTAATGATTTATTGGAAGAATTACAATATGTGTATTTACTTACCTTTACACGGCAAGTTGAAAAAATGAATTGGGTATTATCTTAAAAAAACAAAGTGCAGATTTACAAGTTAATTAATTTGTAAATACTGATAGATTAGCCAAGTTACCAGTTATAACTGGGAGTTATTGATTAACAAAAGGGCGTTATTACAGTCGCCCTTTTGTTATAAATAATTGCGCGAAAAAATGAATTTTGATAATTGTCAGCGCCTGACAATAAGTAAGTCCCGGCGATTAAACCGCAATGCCTACCTGCAACGCATCAAACCAGTCCAAAAATCGTTTAACGTCGTCACCTTTGAACATCCGACCATGTTGTGGCGCCAAAATATCGATATCAAGATTTCTTACCCGTTCGATCCAGACTCTTTTAGCCTGATTGGACGGCATCCAGCGCTGATGCCAATAACGCATTTTTTCGACATGAGCAGAGAAATTTTCAACAAACACAGGTGAACCCGGCGCCTCAATTGCTCCACCGACATCCCCAGACATCAGAATTTTAGCCTGCGGATCATAAACATGAAAATTACCGGATGAATGTAAATAATGGGCAGGAATCAGCTGCAATTCCAATGACTCCAATTTAATTGTTCCACCATTATCGGGAATACCCACATATTCAATGGATTCACAACTGTAATGTCGCAAAAAACCTTCCCAAAGTGCTGGCGCATGAAGTTTTGCATTGGTTAAAGCCTGATCCCACAAGCCCAGCGAAGAAATAACATCGGGATCCTGATGTGATGCAAACAGGTCGGTTATTTGATCAACAGGCGCATGATGCAAAACAGCTGCCATCATCGGAGCAAACAACTCTGCACCACCGGGATCCAACAGCAGGCAACGGTTAGCTGTACGAACTACATATTGATTGGTATCGATTATATTTCCGGGCTTACCTTCATCCCTTCCAAACATAATCCATTGGTGCGATCCTTCATAGATCTTGGTCATCTTCATGAAACAATGCCTCTTTTAATTAACAGCTATTTAGCTGTTGCGATAAATGGATAATGCGATTCTGCAACGCTGCACATTATCATGAATGGTATGCGCTGCTTTATCTACACTTTCAGCAACTGCCTGCAAACTTTGTAAATATTCTCCTGCCTGAGATGCTTCAATTCTTGAGTTTGCGGCAATAACCCGTGCTGCTCGTGCATGATGCATGACGGCTTCAAGTTGACCTAAAAGTTGCGAAACATCTTTTTTAAAACGCCTTTGACAGTCTTGCATTGCCTGTTTTGAATGCTCAACAGGCTCTTGCATTGATACAGCATAATCTGCGCCTTCAGCCATTTTTGCTGCCAACTCAAATTTATTATAGGCAACTGTTTTTTGGTATTCCTCAACCGTTAATCGATATAAAACCAGGGCATAGATATTGATATTAGTAACCAGTTCAATGGTTTCTTTAGCCAATTCATTAATAAAATCCGTAATCGGTTGAAATCCTTTTGCTTTATCTCCCGCTCTAAAAGCAATAGCTTTAGCATTAGCTGCTGCCAGGGATATTTCTTTCGCCACCACCATGACCGCACTTAACTCGGAGGTTATGGAAGCCACGGCAATAAATTGTGATTTTGTCTGATTAGTCATATTTAATTACACCGTGTAAAAGTGACGTTATTTTTAAAATTTAAGATCTGACATGAAAGCTTCCCACCCTGAACAGTTAGATTGTAGTCAAGGTGGTAGAAAACATTTTACAACTGCCAATAAAACAAGATACTTGTAAATCCTTAATAATCTGGACTTGCTATTAGGGGGGCAATTAAAGCAAGCTTAAGATCTTGTTCGATACATCGCCCAACGATACCACATAGTCTGTACATCCCAGCTTAAATGCAGCACCGGGCATACCCCAAACCACACAAGACTGCTCATCCTGAATGACTGTTTTAGCGCCTGCATCATGCATTTCTTTCATACCTGCGGCCCCATCGGCTCCCATACCTGTTAATAAGACCGCTATCGCGTTAGCGCCGGCGCATTGAGCAACCGAACGAAACAAAACATCTACTGCCGGCTTATGACGATTAACCGGTAGTCCATCGTTCAATTGAATAATATATCGACCACCCTCTCTGACTATCAGCATATGCCTGTCTCCAGGTGCAAGATAAATATGTCCGGCTTCAACAACCTGGCCATCCTTAGGAATGCAGGCGGTCATTTCGGTTACAAGATCAACATGTCGAATAAAGGATTGACTAAATGCCGCCGGTAAATGTTGTGTCATTAAAATAGGTGGGGAATCTGCCGGAAACCCCTTAACGACTGCTTTAATTGCTTCAGTGCCCCCCGTTGAAGCACCAATAGCAATGATTTTGTTTGTGACTTTTGTGGTTTTTTTTATCGGTAACGGTTTAAGTATACTATCGACTGAATGTTTTGCTGCAATATCAGAAACATCAGCTATAACAGCCGTTTTTGACTTGTATACTCTATTTGGCTCATTGCCTACCTTAGCTTGGGCGGCAACAATTACCTTGGAAATAATCTCTTCTGCATATTCATTAAGCGTATTGACAACATCCACTTTGGGTTTGGCAATAAAATCAACTGCGCCAAGTGCCAGAGCATTTAAAGTCGCCTCTGCGCCATGTTCAGTCAGGGTAGAAATCATGACAACCGGAGTTGGTCTCAAGCGCATCAAATTACTTAAGAAGGTTATACCGTCCATATGCGGCATTTCTATATCAAGCGTCAGGACATCCGGATTTAATTGTTTGATCATTTCTCTTGCGATAAGAGGATCTGCGGCAGTACCCACCACCTCGATTTCAGGTGATGAACTTAAAACCTCAGTCAGAATTTTTCTGATTAATGCCGAATCATCAATAATCAATACGCGTATCTTACCCATAAACCCACTCTAAAAAAACAACGCCAGAAACACCTGGTATATTTTCAATGTTAATTATTTTCACTTTAAGAGTTCACTCATTGATGGTCTCAAAGCTTCCTATTCAGCTAAACTCAAACCTAACGAGAACTAATCATTGTTCAAGCCTTTTAATGTTAGCTTGTGACGCCACTTTTACCTTGGCAATGATTTCTTCAGCATAGTCATTCAAGGCACTTTCAACATCCATAGTCGGTTTGGCTATAAAATCTACAGCGCCCAATTCCAGGGCAGTCAAAGTTACTTCAGCATTACTTTCAGTGAGCGCAGAAATCATAACCACTGGCATGGGTCTTAATCGCATCAGGTTACGTAAAAAAGTGATCCCGTCCATACGTGGCATTTCAATATCAAGTGTCAATACGTCCGGATTTAATTCCTTAATCATCTCTCGGGCGACATAAGGATCTTCAGCCGCGCCTACCACCTCAAGATCCGGAGACGAACTTAATATCTCAGTCAGTACCTTTCTTATCAGCAATGAATCATCCACAATCAATACACGAATCTTATTCATTGTGCTCTCTTAAAAAAGCTCAACATCACCCTCAACAGGCGCATTTTTAATATTGTTAAAATACTGACGTTCTCTTCTTACAATCGTATCATTATGCAAGTGCTCGATTTTTTTCATCCCAACTTTACCGGTTCTCGGAAAATAGATTATTTTTCTGGGATAAATATCACCCAAGTCCTTGGACAATAACAATAATCCTTCCGTATCAACATAATCCAAAATAAAATCAATATTTTTCAGACCAACATCCGTTAAAGTAGGAATAATCTTGCCGCCACCGAATACCTTAACTTCAAGATTCTTTCTTTTGCCACCATTACTCAAAATAGTATTGATTAAATGCTCCATTGCAAAATTTCCATAGCGGGTAGCATTCCCTACTACCGACTCATTACCTTGTTTTAGTTTGTCAGCTGTAGTTTCAGGCAACATAAAATGATTCATGCCCCCCAAACCCAAGACCTTATCCCGAATACATGCAGATATACAAGAACCTAAAACTGTAGTGATCAATTCATCTTCATTAGTTACATAATATTCACCAGGCAAAATCTTTGCCGCAATAATACCCCGCTCTTTATCAACATACCGGCTGATATGCTCAAAGCCGTTGATGGAGGGTAAACCGATTTCATTTCTAGCACTCATGATTATTTATATATTTTTCCTGTAACTGGTACATGCTACCAACTCAAACTGATTGGAAAGTTGATTTAAAGATTCTGAATGTCCAATAAACAACCATGAACGGGCAGACAACAACTCAGCATAGCGGCGAGCCAGTGAGGTTTTGGTTTCACGGTCGAAGTAAATCAGAACATTGCGACAAAAAATAAAATCAAAATTACATTTCATTGGCCACTCCTGCATCAGATTTAATTGCTTAAACTGAATTATTTTTTGCAATTGAGGCCTTACTTTTACTTGACCTGACTGAGATGATTTTCCGCGCATAAACCATTGCTTAAGCATTTCTTCTGATAAGTCACTGACACGATCTTCGGTATAAATACCTTCCGATGCGGTTTGCAACACATTGGTATCCAGATCTGTTGCCAGAATTTTGATATCCCAATCAGCAGGTACATTTTCCAATAAGGTTATAGCCAGGGAATAAGGCTCTTCTCCCGTAGAACAACCGGCAGACCAGACCTTGATTTGCCTGGAGGCTTTATTTCTAATCAAAAGCTCCGGAATGACAACATCACGAAGATAGTCAAAATGGTGAATTTCCCTAAAAAAAGCGGTCAGATTTGTAGTTATAGCATTTATAAATGCAGTAAACTCTTGATCTGGATGGTCTTTAAGGTGCTGACAATAGCCTTTAAAATCTGTCAGCCCCAGTTTTCTTACCCGCTTTGACAATCTGGAATAAAACATATCAAATCGTTCATCGGGAACCTGAATTCCAGAATACTCATTAGATAGTTTTCTAAGAAAATTAAAATCATCTGCGGTAAATCTAAACTCGCGATCCTTTTCAACAATAGCCATCTTTAACGTATTTCCTTTTTATTCACACATCATGAACATCAAGTACAGCCAACAAACCCAATAATCGGGCAGACTCAATAAATCGTGGGGATGGATAAATAATACTTACTTGCTTACCTAGTTTTACAGCATCTTTTTTCAATGAAACAAGTAGCTGCAAAGTCGCTGTGTCTATAGAGGCCACGTCCGATGCATTTATTTCTATTTGATCATGCATGGCCAGTGACAGCTTTAATTTTTCATGTAACTTAAGAACATTCTGAATACTCAAGGTAGCGTCTAAATCGACTTGTGAGCCGGCTTCCTCAGCCACACAATCAGCATCATCAAGCGCCCCCATTCCTGAAACTTCAGTATCGGTATCGTCATCTACACTTTCATCAATCATTTCTGTTGTCATAACAGTTTCACTTTGATCTTTAAATTCATCGTCATTAGTTATTGTCGCATCGACAGAACTCGGGGCCGATACTATTTCAATCCCCTCATCGTCATCAATCAAATCTTCAGGATAATCATTGAGCACATTGATGTCACTATCAATGAATTGCTGTTCAGGCAGTTCATTATCGCTTTCGGTTTCATCTAATTCCAAATGATCTTCATTTTTATCGATTTCACCTTCCATCCAGGCAAGAGGGTCGTAACCGATTAAATTATTTTCTTCATTTGTTGCCATGCATCACCTTGCCTTCAAGAAAATCAACAGCAAGGCTACGAAAATCCCTTGCCGATCGACTTTTCGGACTATATTCTAAAATTGTTTTACCAAAGCTGGGGCATTCTGCCAGCAATGCCGTTTCTCTAATAACTGTTGCCAATATTTGTTCTGGAAAATGAGTCAGCAGAACATCTAATACCTGACTTGATATTCTTCTGTTGGGAGAATAGCGAGACATAACCAATAACGTTTTATATTTTTTATGTAATGCCTGCTCAAACCGCTTTATCGTACCCATCAGATGAGATAAACCCTGCAAAGCAAGAAAATCACTGGTCATGGGGATTAATATTTCATCAGCCACAATCAATGCGTTAGCAACCAGCAACCCAGATGATGGAGGACAATCAATAAAAACAAAGTCCTGGTCATTTAAGTCCGATTGCAAGGCATCTTTTAGTAAAACACCGCGTGGGGATGCATGCTGACTGGTTAATTGTTCAATGTCTTTAAGCTTTGGCCCAGAGGTAATTAATTTAAGATTATTTCTAACCGAAACCAGTTGCTGATTAATTTTTTTAATTTTCAGCATCGCTTCATCAATACCGCCAACACTCTGATCTGTTACACCTAACGAAACCGCCAAATGTCCTTGAGGATCAAGATCGATTACAGTAACTTTATAGCCTGACTCTGCAATTGCATGACATAAATTTGCCGTTGTAGTTGTCTTGCCGACCCCTCCTTTTTGATTAATGATGGCAACAATTCTCACCCCTCACCCCAGACTTTCAATACCCTCAACCTCATCGGGATTGAGCAATTTATCAACATCCAACAGCATAATCATTTTTTTCTTGTACACATGCATTCCCCGCATGTAACGCGTATTAATTTTTGCACCAAAATTAGGCGCTTTTTTGATATCATCCAAATTAATATCCAGCACATCAGAAACGGCATCGGCGACGATACCCATTACAAACTGACTCGCTCCATTTTCAACACAAAGAACAATAACCACTGTTTTAGGCGAGTAATCACAATGCTCCAAAGAGAAGCGTTCCCGTAAATCAATAATGGGAACAACCGAGCCACGTAAATTTAAAACACCTTTAACAAATGCAGGCGTATTTGGAATAATACGGACAGCTTCCCATCCCCGAATCTCTTGTACTTTCAGAATCTCAACGCCATAAGCCTCTCCGGCGAGCTGAAAGGTG
>CAIKYI010000162.1 GCA_903831545.1 uncultured Methylobacter sp.
CAGCAATCAAACCATCAATAGCCGTAAAGTAATAATAATCTGTTGCCGAGGTATTAATCGCCAAAGCGGCAACAAAATTACAGGCACGAATATTGGTAACAACAGGGTCTTTAATACCGGCAGCATTACCTTGTAAATACTGCAGATATTGCTCAGTATAAGACAACGGATTGCCAAAATCATCCACCCCACCAATGCCCAGGTCCGCATCCGGATCCCCCACCGCGGTATTGGTATAACCTAAATCCATCAATTTAGGCACTATATCTGCGTTAAAATCACGCGTTACAACATCCACATTTTGGGTCATGCCGGCCACTCTTGCCGCACTGGCGGGACCAAAGGCATCGGGTCCATAAGCAATGGGCGACACAGCCGGTCCAAAGGTCTTTCCGGGTGTTGGCACTAACAACGATGCATTGGTGGCATTGGCCGCCAAACTCATGGTCGGACCGGTATGACACAGATTGCAATGGTTATTAAAAAACAGATTACTGCCGCGTTTAAGCTGGTTTATTTCTGCTGTCGTTTTACCTAAGCCTGTCCAAGTCGGTCTTCTATTGGCATCAAAAGGGCTTAAATCAAAAGGCGCTTGGTCAGAAACCAGGGTTGATTCATAAAGCTGCAGAGACAACGCAAAAAACATCGAAAAATTGGCTTCCATTTGCGTATAAGGCGTTTGTCCCGGTGCTGAGCCAAAAGACCCTACACCCGTATAAGCCCAATATTTTTGGTTAAACGCCTGAGTAATCAGGTTTTTATAAATGGTATTCAAGCCGGGTTTTAAATTGCCTGCCGTACTTAAACTTAAAGCCCCCAGCACAGAGTCTTCATTATGCACTTTTTGATTTTGTAAAGGCTGACGCGATAAAAGCTTACGGCCTATATCCGGCCATTTACGCTGGCGGCAACTCATTTCAAACTCACTTAAAGCAGGGCCGGTTGCCAACGAGGCCAACGCCGAGTTTTCCAGATGCAAACGCTGTTTAACCGCACTTTTGGCATTGATCTTAACCCAAACCCCCGCATCAGGATCGCGCTCACCCCAAGGGCTACTACCATTAAATATGTTATTGGCCCGGCCATCCCAAAACAAACGATGATTAAAAACCGCATTAATCATACTGGGCACATTTCTGGGTTCAACGCGCCGGGTACCAATATCATTAACATGAAAAATCGAATCCGCACTGCGACCACATTGATCATTCATACCGGTTAATTTTGTAGATCCGGTAAAAGTACCGCTAAACGTACCCGCCGAAGACACCACATCATCTGTGGTAAAAGTGACTACACTAAATTTATCGGCAGGATCGGTTAAGCGATGCAAAGGAAAATCTGCCATCGTTAAAGTATGATTGGGCCCGCCAGAACCCGAAGGCAACACATCAAATGTTTGCCCACTCGGCTTGGAACTTATTAAGCCCGGATTAATTTGATTTTTAACGCGACTATCAACGCCGGCACTAAAATGACAGGATCCGCAAGACATACCGTCGCTACCCACGTTCATATCCCAAAACAACGCCTTGCCCAGGGCAATCGCCGCCGCTTTGTTAACCACAACGGGATCGGGGCCATCGGTAAGCCCGGGCACCGGAGGCACAGGTACGTTTTGTAAGGACACGGGTGTTGGGCCATGGGCAAAAGCCGTTTGCATCATCAGCAAACCGGCACTGACTAATATGACTTTATAATTTTGCATTGTTACTCCTGTCTTTCAATTATAATTTTTTTACAGCAAAACTGCCTTACTGTATGGAGCGCACATAAAACAAGTTGAGCTGATTCCTTCGCGCTGAGAGGAACCTAAGCAAACTAGAAGCGTCCAGTTTTAACGCTAGCGCGTATACAACATTCCAGCGCGGCGCGTCACCGCTTTAAGTTAAGAAAAGTATTTCCTGACGGCAAGGAGAGAGAATGACTGCTTAACTTAAGACAGTGACGTACTGAGTAGGATCCAGAGAACGACCTTTAACCCTTAGCCATTTTCCTGCGACCAAACGCTGTAAAACCGGCCAAAGCCGAACCAAACAACCACACAGCACCCGGCAAAGGCACAGAACTGACGCCTGCGTTGCTGATGGTCAGATTGTAAGAACGAGCTCCTGCTGTAGCACAGGCTTGCCCATTAGCATTGTTATCTGCACAGGCACCCGCATAACCGATCAGGTAATAACCGGCCTTAAGTCCCGCCAAGTTCAGGATTGCCTCTCCAGCACTTAAAGTTGCCGAACCGCCATTTACATAAGCCGAAGAGCCGTTTACATTTGTAATTGCGGTACCGTTTAAGGGATCACTCGCTCCGCCACCGTATTGACCAATATTGGTGGAGTTGGTTGCACCCGCCGTTAATCCCTGTATTAAATCACCATCGCCATTAACAAAAGAAAAACCCGCATTGGCATAGCCAATCCAGCCGTCATGGCCGTCAAGAATATTACCGCCACCGCCAGTGCCCAACCAACCATTACTTCCTAAAGCAGCATTACCACCCTTACCAGCAGGGTCATCGGCAACACCACCATCTCCATAACCACCGCGCACCTGGCTCCAGGCATGACCATAGCCGTGTCCATTTGCAGCACCAGTCACCAAAGGTGTTGTTCCACTAGTCCAGATGGTAAAAGCAGGAGAAGTCATCGGTGTTGATCCACCATTGCCTTTAAGATCGACACTCACATCAAAACGGGTACCAGCTAGGAGATCAGCCGCATTGCCTACCTGAAAAATTCTAAATTGCGCAGTATGCGTCCAACCATAATTGTTATTGGTACCATAATCAGACCACGCCCGTTTAGGTGCATTTCCTGTTACATTATCCACAGCACCTGCCGTTAAAACCGGCAAACTGGAAGGACTGATCGCCGCCGCCTGACCTGAATAAATCAAAGTTGCCGAAACGCTCAAAGCGGCAATAATCGCCTTATGCAGTGTTTTATTTACCCTGTTAGTGTTGTTAATTTTCATCGTATTCATCGTGTATTTAAATTTATTAACCAGCAGACCTGTAAAATGGGTTATTGGTTCATTTTTAGGTCACTGGGGCCTCACCCTTTTTAAAAGCCAGGGAGGCAGCCCGGCCATCTTGATACGCACAAGATCCGTGGCTTTCCGAGCCCGCCTCACGACGGGGGTGGCTAAGAGTATTTAACTCCATATATATTCCTTGGCGGGTAAGTCTCATCCCTGAGTCCAAACGAGGAGGCAACTAGAATGGATACCTGCCACATAGTTAAAAGCACTTTCCATACCATTTGCTCTAAAACGATTAATTATCTTATAACTAAATGTTTTTTAACTATATTTTATTTAAAATCCCATACTGACAAGGATTTTATTTATTACAACCGAATAAAATAACTGTGTTATTTAACTTAAAGCAGGTGTAATACCTTACACCTAAATATATTGCTTCATTTCGCCTGAGCGCATACCCTGCAAGACCAACCGGCGATTACAAGTTATACCGCAGCCTTTATCTGTAAAATTACTCACCAAAACATCTAAAACAAAAACCCGACACCTCAAGCCTTGAAGTATCGGTTTTTTGTTAAATCAACTTAATCAACACCTTAAGTTGTTATGCAGCCAATTTACGACGACGCATACCGGCAAAACCCGCTATGGCACTACCAAACAACCATACTGCGCCGGGAACCGGAACGGCACTCACGCCCGAATTGCTAATGGTTAAGTTATAGCTTTGCGCTATTCCCGCAGCCGCATCACAACCTTGACCATTAGCATTACTATCTGGACAACTACCCGAAAAACCAATCAAATAATAACCCGCTTTTAAACGCGACAAATTAAGAATAGCCTCACCGGTACTTAAAGTTGCCGAACCACCATTCACATAAGGCGATGCAAGATTGACATTGGTAAGCGCCGTCCCATTTAACGGA
>CAIKYI010000163.1 GCA_903831545.1 uncultured Methylobacter sp.
AGCGACTGCATCCACACGTAAACCGTCAAGATGATATTCTTCCATCCAAAAGACGGCACTGGACAGTAGAAAATTTCTTACCTCATTACGGCCATAATTATAGATTAAGGTACCCCAGTCTCTGTGCTCGCCTTTCCGGGGGTCTTCATGTTCGTAAAGAGCACTGCCGTCAAAACCCGCAAGTGCAAATGAATCTTTGGGGAAATGAGCGGGTACCCAGTCAAGAATCACGCCGATATTATTCTGATGACAGGTATCAATGAAATAACGAAAATCATCCGGTGTACCGTGACGACTGGTAGGGGCAAAGTAACCAGTAGTTTGATAACCCCAGGAGGCATCCAGCGGATGCTCGGTCACCGGCAATAATTCAAGGTGGGTAAAGCCCATCTCCTTGACATAGTCGACCAACTGCACAGCCAGTTCGCGATAATTGAGAAAATTACCGAGATTGTCACGTCGCCAGGAACCCAGATGAACCTCGTAGATATACATGGGTTCATGCAGCCAATTACGTTTAGCACGGTCAGCTAACCATTTTTGATCCTGCCAGGCATAGCTATTTTCCTTGACCACAACCGAGGAGGTATTCGGACGAAATTCAAACTGCTGACCATAAGGATCGGTTTTTAACAGAATCTCGTTGGTATTGCGGTTTAAGATCTCAAATTTATAATAAGCGCCAGCCTCTAAGTCCGGAACAAACAGTTCCCAGATGCCACTACCGCCAAGGCTGCGCATTGGATTGCAACGGCCATCCCAGTGGTTAAAATCACCGACCACACTAACCCGTCCGGCATTGGGCGCCCAGACTGCAAACAAAACCCCGTCTAGGCCATCGGCTCTATGCAGATGACCACCCAGTTTTTGATAGACATGCCAATGCTTGCCTTCGCCGAATAAATGCTGATCAAACTCCGGCAATTGGGTGCCAAAATCATAAGGGTCATAATTTTCGTGTTTGTAGCCAGACTTATCGATCCAGGAATATCGATAATGTGCAGGCAATTGCTCACCTTCTTTGGCGATATATATAAAAAAGTCGGTATCGGGCACCCGGTTTAAAGCAGCGCCGTTATGACTGAACGTTACGGTTTCTGCGTAAGGCAGATACAACTTAACCTGGACGTGGTTGTTTTTGGTATGACGACCCAGAACTGAAAATGGATCATGATGCCGGGCTTCGGTGATTTTTATACAATCTTCATCAAGTGTATAGCTAGCTATTTTTGGCGTAGGGACAGTCGTCGATTTTTTTTCTTCTACCAAGTCGTCCGCTTTTTGTGGTGGCAGGTCTAGACTGGGTTTTTCTTGTATCAGAACATCGGTAGATTTTTCTTTCACTAGGGCTTCGTTAGCTTGTTTTGGCACTGTGGCGGTTTTAGATTGTTTTTTCACTATGAATTGCCTCGGCGTAGTGGAATAATGGTCACCGTCAATATTACCAAACACATCAAGAGTTGTCAGTCTATTCCACCATGGAGATGAAATATGTCAGCACCACACAATCACAAACATGATCATAATGTCAGCCATTTAACTCGCAATACCATTGCCTTAATATTAGCCGGCGGCCGTGGCTCACGACTAATGAATATGACCGATTGGCGCGCTAAGCCTGCGGTGCCGTTTGGTGGCAAGTTTCGAATCATTGATTTCCCGCTATCGAACTGCATAAACTCCGGTATCCGTAAGATAGGTGTTTTGACCCAATACAAGTCGGATTCACTGAACAGACATGTTCAGCAAGGTTGGGGATATTTGCGAGGTGAGTTTGGCGAGTATGTCGACTTATTGCCAGCTCAACAACGCCACGATGAAACCTCCTGGTATCAAGGAACTGCTGACGCGGTGTTTCAGAATATTGACATTTTGCGCAGCCGCAATCCCGAGCATATTTTAGTGCTGGCCGGAGACCATATCTACAAAATGGATTACGGCGCGATGCTGGCCGATCATGTTGAAAAAAATGCCGACTTAACGATAGGCTGCATAGAAGTCTCGTTGCAGGACGCAACAGCGTTTGGCGTGATGGATGTTGATGAAAACCGTCGAGTCCGGGCGTTTGTAGAAAAGCCGGAAAATCCTCCTCTGATGCCGGGCAGAACTGATACTGCATTAGCGTCGATGGGTATTTATATTTTTAATGCTGGCTTTCTGTTTGAACAATTGCTTAAAGATGCGGACACCAAAGATTCTAGCCGGGATTTTGGCAGAGACATTATTCCTGCAGTGATCGACAAATATTTGATTAATGCCTA
>CAIKYI010000164.1 GCA_903831545.1 uncultured Methylobacter sp.
CACCGCCAGAACCTGGTCTTTGCGGACAATTTCGCCGACTTGCCCCCGCACTTCGTTTAAACATAAATCACTGATTTGCGCGCCAATAATCGCTTCTTGCCAGGCAGCGATAGAACCGTTGGCGGTCAAGGTCAGCGGAATATCTCGTTGAACGGGTTGGATGACCGTGACGCTGAGCGCTGCCTGGGTGTTATTTTTGGCATTGGCAAGTTTTTCCTCAGTCTGGCCGATGGCGATACCAAAACTGAATAATAAAAATGTGGCGCTTAAAAGTGCAAGGAATTTGCCTTTTATCATAAGTTTTTCTCCGCTTGGGAATCCGGTTGTTGGTTTAGGAGCTTAAGAATATTTAACGGAACTTTCCAGATCACTGACTTGGCTGGTCCTCCCAGCCGCCGCCAACCGAACGATACAGGGCAATCCAGGCACTTGATTTTTCCTGCTCCAGTTCTTTAACGGCAAGATCGGCAGACACCAGGGAGCGTCTTGCAACTTCAACATCAAGTAAATTGCCCAGGCCACTGTCGAACAATTTTTGCGTAGACTGGAAATTGGCTTTATAACCGCTGGCAGCGGAATGTGCTTGAGGCAGACGTTGCTCTACGCTCGCCAAACGCACCAGTGCATCTTCCACTTCTTTTACCGCTGTTCTTACGGTGGCACGAAAGTGCGAGGTGGCGGCGGTATAATCGGCTTTTGCCACTTCCACGTTTGCGGCGCGTTTGCCGGCATCAAATAAAGGCAAACTCAGCGTCGGTCCGTAAGACCAGGTTTCCGCCAGGGTTAAAGCCGCGCCGTTGATGTTTTGCAACACAGGCGTGATATTGCCAGACAAGCTTAACTTGGGATAACGTTGGGCTTGTTCTACACCAATTTTGGCGCTGGCTTCCGCCATATTGCGTTCCGCCACCGCCACATCGGGGCGTTGTAGCAGCACTTTTGCCGGGACGGCATTGATAGGGAAGGGTGGCGGACTGGGCAACTTGGCAAGCTGGTCAGGATAATGCGCCAGTAATTGACGAAGATTGATTTCTTCCAGGCCGGTCATCGCAACCAGTCCTTTAAGCGAGCGATCACATTGGGCTTGTCGTTGCAGCATGACATTGTTGCCCTCGGCGGCACTGGCACTGGCAAGCGCCTGGTCTGCCGCGTTGCGAAACCCCGCTTTCATCGCAACAGCCAATAGTTTTGCCGTGGCCATGCGGGACTCGGCATCTGTTTTGTGTAACTGAACTTGCGTTTCACAATAACGGTAGGCCAAATAAGCGCTGGCAAGTTCAGCCGCAACTGCAACCCGCGCATCGTGCCAGGCAGCAGTGCGTGAGGCCAATTTGCCAAGCGAGGCTTCCTGCTGTCGCGCCAAGCCACCGAACAAGTCGACCTCCCAACTGGATTGAATGCTGATTTGGTGCTGAGTTCGGATGAAAGGCTCTTGACCGAAAGAGAAGGACGAGCGGCTACTGCTTATTTGTGAATCTAAACTGGGTAAAAAAACTGACTCAGAGCCAATCAGGCTGGCCCGCGCGTCTTCGATACGGGCTTTGGCATTGGCAATACTCGCACTTTCGTTTTGTGCTGCCGCTAGTAATTGACTGAGAATGGGATCATTAAACTTTTTCCACCAGTTTGTTAATTCGGCTAGTTCACCCTGATGCGCAAGCGTCGGTTGTGGTGCGTTCCATTGTGGTGCAGTCGGTGGGGTAGGGGTCTGGTAATCGGGGCCGACGGTTGTAAGCCAGCCACCTTTCAGGCCACAGCCAGTCAGAAATAAAGCATAAACAACAAAGCCAAGGCGATGGTTAATTATTTTGTTCATAAATCGCTATCCAGTTTGCGGCGCAGGGCTTCACTTTCAATCATGGCGACGGCATAGCCTGCCAAACGTTCTGCCAGGGTATCGATTTCTTCGGGTGTGTCCAGCAGGTGCGGGGCGATGATGGCAATAACGTCCTGACCGACATAAAAATGTACCGCCATACCGATAACCGCAAACGCCAGGCGTTGCATATCGTCATCAATATTCGCCATCTTTAAATGTTGTTTTATTATCCATAACAAGGTATCAAGTTGTGGCTTTATTTCGGCATCAATTTCTTGTTTCCAGACTCCGGTCGGTTCGATCATTTCCCGAAAGCGTAATTTCATCGCCAGGCGTAATTGTTCACCTTTTTTTAAGGGTTCAAGAAATTCCCTGAAAAACAGCTGTAAGGCTTCCGGCAAAGGCAGGTTAGCGAAAGTAGCCAGTGTTGAATGGCAGGGAAGTCCGCCCATAGGTTCGGTGAAAGCAGCCCGGTACAAACCGGCTTTATCACCGAAGTAATAGCGTATGGCAGAGATATTGGTCCCCGCCAATTCGCAAATATTGCGGGATGTTGCGGCGCCAAAACCTTTTTCGGCAAAGATACGCAATGCAGCCATGATCAAACAGCCACGGGCATTGCCGGGTTCTATGGGGTTATCGGGGAATTTCGTCATACTTACTCACAGTCGGAAACTATAAATCAATCGTTTGATTTATAGTTTGTCAATCAAATGATTGAATGTCAAGCTGTGAGTAATGTTGATCAGTGACTTAAAAGAGCAGAGTTACCCAGACTGCTTATTTTCGAACTGAATCCAGGATCAGGTTTTGATCCAATACGATCAGCATTTTTCCGGATGTATTACTTTCAGGAATATTGACCAGTGATTTTATGTAGCCTCCGTCACCACGCAGCAAATCATTGACCGGCAAAATTTGGGTTTTTTCAAAAGCAGGGATGGCATCAAGACCATCAACCAACAGACCTATTGGGCCAGACAGGGTTCGGACGACAATGATTGCGCCCGTGGATTTTTCCGGCGCATTTGAATCAATAGGCTTATTGGTTAGAATTTTGCCATCAATAACAATAATGGGCAGGGTTTCGTTGATGCCCTCGGGACTGTTATCACAATACATGATACTGCCGACAATATAAGACTTTACGCCAGGCAGGGTGTTAATCTGGGAGATCTCGACGGCTTCCAGTACATCGGCGGCAGTAAAGGCGTAGAGATCAGAACCGATATAAAATGTCGCGAGATCAATAACTTCGCCAAGTAAAGGTTCTTGCGGATAAGCGATTACTTGACGTTGTTCTGCGTTGACAGTTTCAGTTTTATCGCCGATGGGAATAAATACGAAGGCAGCGACATCATTATGGTAGTCTCCCGTGGTTTTAAATTCGCGATAGCCGCGTGACGAGTAACAGCCTACCGCATAGAACTTCTTGTTATAAAGTACGATTTTGGATTTTCCGGTACCTTCTGCGAGTTCAAAAAAGTCGGGATCTATCCAAAGAACTTCACCATTTTTATAATTGGAGCCTTCGGTTGAAGCAATAATACGACCGCTGGGTCGTTCTACAAACAGGCCAAAAGATCCGGGTTTTTCGGGCAGACAATCTTCAAGCATGTGTTTAAATTCGGGGGTGGCGTCAAAAACCAGACCAATACCGCCAACAATAGTATTTAGATTATCCGCATGTCGAATGGCGGCATTGTAAATATAGGTTGGTTTCCCCTCATAGAGCCAGGATTCTTCAAAAAGTGATACACGATATTCCTGGGGTGAGTTTAAAGAAAACGTTTCGTGAGCGTAACTGGCGTTTACCTGTCTGCCAATACTCTGTACCGGATCGTCATTCAGATTTGATTCCGCGACGATGCAGCCGTTGATGTCATAAATAAAAAGACGCGTATAGACCGTATACAGCTTGTTAATGTAAGTCAGAATATGGGTTATTTTCGCTTTGTCCTCTGTCTTCAAAGAGCCAGCGGAGAGAATGCGGCGAATTTCAGATGTCAGCGCCCACCACCGGCAATCATTGCTGCGCTCGTAAAGATTGCGATCCATAATGTCAATCATGAGTCGCGCGATGGATTCCGCATTACGGAGTTCAGAGGTAATCATTGTGGTATGCAGTTTACTGCTCGAATCCGCTAATGCTTGAGCGGTGCGGGCCCCCATGGAACGAATTTGTTTTAGAATGGCCTTCAGCGACAGAAGATTACCATGCTCATTGGTCGCCATGACCTGGCCGTTCCAGATGATACGGTGCAGAAACAGGTTAATGTCCTGGGCTGCACCAGCGATGATGCCCGATAATTCCGGCGAAAGTGAATCGCCATGGCGAAGTATTTCTGTATTAATCTCCTTGTCAGCGGCTGATGAACCAAAGGCTGATTGCAAGGGGATCATGGCTTGTCCGTACCATTCTTGTCCGGCATAACCCTGGTAGGGACGACCTCTATGGGTTACGGACAAATATTCGCGTCCGGCAAAGTTTATTACACCGTAACTATCCCCCTCCGGTACTGCTTCAATGACACGACCAAGTGGTATATGATCGTGGTCGCTCGTGGCAATGACCACTGAATCGGCATTCAGCAACAACATGACCGCTTTATCGCCCTTTTTTTGTAGGCTGCGGAATATGCCTTCCATTTCGTTGTCAAACCGAAAGGATAGACACAAAACGCCAATCACGGAATCATCAACCGGATTGACGATGCGTTTTGAATAAATGAGAGCCCGATCTATGTTGGGTCGCAGGTTTGTTTTTCCAAAGGTTTCAACATAGTCTTTGGTTGAGTGCAAGGTCTGTTGGATAAGCGGGCCGGAAACATTCTGAACGATTTTTGGTTCGCTTCGATCAAGTCTGGCTAATATGTGACTGTGGGTATCCAGAATAATGATGTCATCATAGACGGTATATTTTGCACCATACTCGTCAAGGAGTTGGTTAATCGAATCCACATCCTTTGCTTCGCCTTTTAAGCAAGCCAGCACAAAATTGCATATATCGGCATTGGTAGCGAGAAAACCAATGTCTGCGGTACGCTCGTAAAGATTGCGCACCAGAATATCTATCGATACTTGCGCTTTTGATTCAAGTTCAAGGCAGGTTTTTTTGATTTCTTCAGAGACCAGTTGGCTGGTCAATTTACTCTCAAGATCGCCAAAACCAACCTTGGTGGCTTCCATAGCAGGCAATATGGTTGCAGCTTCTTTTGGGCAGCTGATTTCGGCAATTGCAGAAATGAGTCCCCACGTGCCATTCAAGTCCCGGAGAATATCTTTACATTGGGATACACTTTGAATGTAGGGCGAGAAAGTTTCAAATCGGTCAGCTTCAGACAACATGTAATTGATCCATGGTTATGTGTTTATAATAAAACAGCATTTATCAAGCCATGTTGACTTGAACCATGTACCGATAAGGTTTCAATTGATGTTGTTCAAGCCTGTACAACAGCGAGAGCACAACAATGGTGCGTAAAATGACTAAAGTAGTGCGGGCCAACAGAAAAAGAGTCGATGAAATTTGCTATGTTTAACTTAGCGCGGATAACATCCTTCAAAGGGATATTACCCGTTAGCGTCAGGATTATTTATTTGGAAATATAGTTGCTTTAGCTAAACATAACGTAATTTACTCCCACGCCTGTTCCAGTGTTTTTAACCAGGCATCCAGTCTGTCCGGTGTAAGATCCTTCTGATTTTCCTGATCCAGCGGCAAACCTACAAAGTGTCCATCTACGACGGCCTTGGATGCTTTGAAGTTATAACCCTCGGTAGTCCATTCGCCAATTAAAGTGGCGCCACATTGTTTAAATTGTTCGTATAAATAGAACACCGCATCAATAAATTCATCAGGATAACTTTTTTGATTACCCAGGCCATAAATGGCGACTTTTTTTCCGGAAAAATCTTGTCCTGCCAGGGAGGGTAAAAATTCTTCCCAACTTTCCGTGGCGGTACCGGTTGATAAGCCGGGTAATAAACCTTCGCCATAAGTCGGCGTGCCTAAAATCAGCGCGTCAAAAGCCAGCATATCAGTGACGCTGGCGTTACGAACATTAACCGGTTTGGCCGCAATGGACGAACCCAATGCGGTGGCAATATCTTTCGCAATACGGCGGGTATTTCCGGTATCAGTTCCAAAAAAAATACCTACTTTGGCCATGATAGCCTCCTTGGTCATGAAATGATTTAGAGTTTTATTTGTAGCAGTCCCGGCTCTTTGGTTATCTGTAACGCCTGCCATTCAGCCGGGCTATGGGCCTTAACACTGATGGCATGGAGTTTACCTGAAGCCAAAGGTTCTTTTAAGGTAGCCAATACCAATTGTTGCTTTTTAACTTGCGACAAATCAGCAAACTGGTCACTTACAACGGTAATCAATAAATCACAACCTTCACCGCCGACAATAACAGTCGCATCTGGAATGCCCTGCTTTACCAGTTGTTCAATTTCAGCACTCGAGAGCGTGTCTTTTTCCGGCTCATCTTTTTTTGATGAAGCAGCTGTTAAGAGAGGCAGTAGACTGCCGACCGTTGACATCTCTTCAATAATGTCACAACCGCCAACCAGTTCGCCGTTAACAAATAGCTGAGGATAGGTTGGCCAATGCGAAATACTGGGTAGTTTTTCACGAATAAAGGGCGCTTCGAGAACATTGACATACGCATAATGTAGGTTAGTCGCGTTCAGAATGGCGACTGATTTTGCAGAAAACCCGCATTGTGGATTGGCCGGTATGCCTTTCATATAAAGGATGATTGGATTGCTCGCCAGTTGATGGCGTATTTTTTCTTCAGTTGTCATAAGATTCCCGTTTTTTGTTTGTCTAAAAATGTAGTGTGTTTAATTGTTATCTATGAGTTGACTTTCGTTTTATCCGGCTTGTTGCCTGATGTCGGTTTCAATTTTTTTTATAAATTTGACTTTGCTTTCTCCTTTGACGGTATCAGCATCGATTATGCATTGCTCAATATCTTCAGTCGAAGGAATATCAAACATCGTTTTCCTAAGGATCTGTTCCATAATACTTCTTAAGCCGCGAGCCCCCGTTTCCTGTTCGATGGCTTTTTTGGCGATTTCAACCAGAGCTTCTTGTTCAAAACTCAGTTCTACTCCGTCATAAGAAAATAATTGTTGATACTGGCGCACCAGTGCGTTTTTAGGTTCTGTTAATACTTTGATTAATGACTCAACGTCCAGTGGTTCCAGCGGGGCCAATACCGGGAAACGGCCAATAAACTCGGGAATCAAACCAAATTTACGTAAATCGTCGGGTTGTGTGGCATTAAGCAAGTCTTCAAGTGCCGGTTTTTCAGCGGGATCGTTGACTTCAGCATGAAAACCGATGGCAGACTTGGTAGGTAGTAAGCGTTTTTCGACATGTTTTTCAAGACCGGGAAAAGAACCGCCGGCAATAAACAAAATATTCCGGGTATCAATGGTCGTATCATTGTCTTTGTTACGCGAACTTTTTCCGGAAATCTTAACCTGCGAACCTTCGACTAATCTTAGTAAAGCTTGCTGTACACCTTCTCCCGATACATCACGCGTTCCGGTTTGCTGTTCCGGACTCCGGGCGATTTTGTCGATTTCATCCAGATAGACGATTCCCCATTCGGCATTGGCCATATTGCCTTCAGCAACATCGAGTAATCTGACCAGAATGTTTTCCACATCATCACCGACATAACCTGCCTGAGTCAGGGTTGTGGCATCAGCGATGACAAAGGGCACGCCGACAATTTTTGCCAGGGTACTGGCTAAAAGTGTCTTGCCGGTACCGGAAGGGCCAATCAATAAAATATTGGACTTGCCAATTTCCACATCCTTGTCAAATACGCCTAAGCCGGCATTTCCGCTTTCATGTTTAAGACGTTTATAGTGGTTGTATACAGCAACCGACAGTATTTCTTTAGCCAGATCCTGGCCAATGATGTATTGATCGAGGTGTGCCTTGATCTTGGCCGGTATCGGTAAAGGTCCCTGCATTTCCGAGAGTTCTTTTTTTCGACTCCAATTACTGACAACCTGATTTGCCAATAAAACACAATCACCACAAATATAACCATCGCTGCCTGCGATTAAAGGAACCGTAGGCGATTGGGCAATGCCACAAAAAGAACAGTGTTTAATTTCTTTATCACTCATGGTGAATACCTTATATTAATTGGGTAAGTTGTCTAGCCAGGCACGCTGACAAGCTCGCCGGGAACGATCAATGAGTATTTGACGTATTTTTGCAGTGGTTTTTTCCAGGGATAATGTTTCCTGTTCTTGTAACTGTCGGCATAAAACAAGATGAAAACCTATTTCCGATTCGATAATATCACTTACTTCTCCCAGATTTATTTTAAAAAGTACAGCATCCAATTCCGGATATAGCTTACCGCGTGGCACTAAACCAAGAATGCCGCCTTGAAGCGCTGTTGGACATTCTGAATGTTTTAAGGCCAAATCAGCAAATTGAGTTGGATTTTCTTGCAGTTTTTCCCTGATTTCCAGCATCCTTGAAAAAGCGGTTTCGCGGGTATTGTCAAGATAGTCAGAATTTATACTAATAAAAATATGGCTGGCTTCACGCAGCTCAGGCCGGTTAAATTGTTCTTTATGTAAATCGTAGTAAAGGCCTATTTCTACTTCGGTGATGTCCGGTGAGCGCGAGGCTATCAGTTCCATAACCACATTGACCCGACATTGACGATAAAGTGCAGCGTTCAGGCTGGCTTCGTTGAGAAGGTTTTTTTGCAAATCATTGTAAAAAGACTCGTCATCTTCGTAACGATCACGGATTTCCTGATAAGCGTCCAATAATTCCCGATCGGAAATAATTACCGCTCCCGCTTCCGGGGCACTCAGGATTCTTGTTTCGATTTTAAATTCATTGTGCGCTTGTATTACGGCCTGTCTTAAGTCGGCAGCATTTAATTCATCAGGGTTTTTTTTGAACAGGGTCAGCGCCACTCTTAACAAACTATAAGGATCTGCCTGAACAACCGGATTAGACGGGGTCATGTCAAAACTCCGGCTCTTTAAATGTTTCAGGGTTTGCCGGAGCCAGTGCTGACTCGGGCACTTGCAAGGTTCTACCCTGAAACGCAACATGGTATTGGATTAATTCATTGTCTCTGATGACCTTAAAAATTTCTCCTTCAGCGCCTTTTGCAACCAGAATATTTCCCTGAATCCCCAAATCAATATTACACACAACCTTATCCCTAAACTCGAAGCGACTGGGGTTCCAGGGCTCGTCTTCGCCGATCAGCTCTTCCAGACGACAGCCCACCATCCGCCCATGATTTAAAAAATGTACGGTAAAAATGACCTGATCCTGCAGAAAAGTGCCTACTTCGATGACATTACCCACACTGCCTCGGCGTATCAACAGAGTTCCTACGTCCATACCGGGATAAGTACCGTCATTGCGGATGTTTCTGGTGACTCTGACCGATTCACCAAATTCAAACCGTCCCTCGTCAAAGCGCTCCGCTTTCATGTTTTTATATCACCCAGTGCAACAAATGCCGTTTGTGGTTCACCCATGGAAAAAACCTTGAATACTTTTTCTGTTTGCGCGTTGGACTCGACAAAATCCTGGTAGGCCCGCATTAACAATTTGCTGTAAATCGCTCGTTTGGCGGGTTCATTTTCAGGCATATCATCAGCCGCTTTTTGCAAGTAATCATGAAAACGTTGCAGAATATGCAAGCGGTTGACATGAACGACACTCGGTTCGTAGTCCAGTTGGAAATATTGTAAAAAGTCTTCTGCAGACTCCAGTTCTTCCATTTCTTCTTCAAAGTTCATGAATTATCTCCGGTGATAATCAAAAGGGGCCGCTAAAAACAATCTGCATTTGCTTAAATCCCTGGTTCAACATTTGTTTAAGCTTTAGTTTGGGGTGTGTAGGTAAGGCGATATCCAAAGATAAATAAACGCGATTTTCCCTAACTCAGACTCCAGCTGTTCTTTCCCAGTGTCGGTGGTCCTGGAATTCTAAAAAAAGAGCCGGGATAGCGATCGTCCTGATCGGGTATTTCAAGAAATTCTTTGGTTTCGGGTTCGTATGACTCGGGTTCATTATGTTCGTTCATGATGAAGCGTCCTCTTATAGATTTTGATGAAATAAGTTTAGGTCTTCGGTTTTGGGTGATTTTTTTGTGTTACTTACAAACTGCCTGACTTGAGTCAATAGCTTTTGAGCCTGTATCCGGGTTACCGCAATACCTATTTGTTGGTAAGCATGGATCACACCTTGAGTGCCTGAATGTTTGCCCAGAATCAGCTGATGACTTCGGCCAACGATGGCCGGATCAACACCCTGATAATTATTCGGATCTTTTAATAGTCCATCGACATGAATGCCCGCTTCATGACTGAAGACGTTTTTACCAATTAAACTTTTGCGACTGCCAATGGCATCGCCCGAGGCGGTAGCAACTTGCTCGGAAAGCAACGGAAACTGCTGTAGATTGATGCCGGTTTCAAAACCATATAACTGTTTTAAGCCTACCACAACCTCTTCCAGTGCGGCATTGCCTGCACGTTCTCCCAGTCCGTTGACGGTAGTATTGACATGAGTTGCACCCGCAAGTGCAGCCGCTAAAGTATTGGCGGTGGCAAGTCCCAAATCATCATGGGCGTGCATTTCAATTTCCAGATCTGTTGCGGCTCTTAATTTTTTGATGGATTCAAAAACGCCAAACGGCTCCATAATACCCACGGTGTCTGCAAACCGTATTCTGCTGGCACCTGCCTGTTGCGCGGTTTCAGCCATTTGTAACAAAAAATCCAGGTCGGCTCGCGAGGCATCTTCCATTCCGACACAGACATCCAACCCCAGACTCCGTGCTTCCTGCACACAACTGGAAATTGTGTTCAGTACCCACTGCCGACTTTGTTTTAGTTTATGCTGAATATGCTGATCGGAAGCTGAAATGGATAAATCAACCTTATGCACGTTTAAGCTTAAACAGCTGTATAAATCATCGCGGCGCATTCTCGACCAGACCAACAGGGTTGAAGGTAAGCCTAACGCAGCAATCGCTTTAATTTCTTCCCGTTCGATAGCACCCATTGCCGGAATGCCTATTTCCAGTTCCTGAACGCCCAATCCCGCCAGTTGTGTTGCAATTGACAGCTTTTCTTCCAAAGAAAAAGCCACGCCTGCGGACTGCTCACCATCCCTGAGCGTGGTGTCGTCAATTACAATTTGGCGGTTTTGGTTTTTCATAAATTTCTCCGTTATGCATAAACCGGAGCAAACGCCTGCTCAGGGTTGGTTACCGGTCCATCGCCGGACCAATACGGCGATAATTTGCGTAACGTGGCGACGATACCGGGCATCACGTCGATGACTTTCTCCACTTCTGCCATTGAGTTATAGCGCGAAAAGGAAAAGCGAATGGTGCCAGGAGCGGCGGTGTAGGGAATATCCATGGCCCGCATCACATGC
>CAIKYI010000165.1 GCA_903831545.1 uncultured Methylobacter sp.
GAGTAATGCGTTAAAAGACTATCTTGATTTTTGTCAAAACCGTGTAGAAAGAGCCTTAGAGGCTCGTCTGCCCCATGAAACCCTGCTGCCGCAAAAGTTGCACCGCGCAATGCGTTACACCGTGCTGGATGGTGGAAAACGCATGCGTCCAATGCTGACCTATTGCACCGGAAAAACTCTGGGCATAGCACCAGAAGTACTGGATGGCCCGGCTTGCGCGGTCGAGTTTATTCATGTTTATTCGTTAATCCATGATGATCTTCCGGCTATGGATGATGATGATCTCAGGCGCGGCAAAGCCACTTGTCATGTGGCGTTTGATGAAGCAACCGCGATTTTAACCGGCGATGCGTTGCAAGCTTTAGCCTTTGAAATACTGGCCAATGATCCCAGCATCACCGCATCCGCCGAAGGCCGGTTAAAAATGATTTCAGTGTTGACCAAAGCCAGCGGTTCTCAGGGCATGGTAGGCGGTCAGGCGATTGATTTGGAATCGGTTGGTACCCGCCTGACGCTGCCTGAACTGGAAAATATGCATATCCATAAAACCGGCGCATTGATTCGTGCCAGCGTCAATATGGCAACCTTGGCCAAAGTTGATATCGATCCGGATGGTGCCAAAAAACTGGATAATTACGCCAAGTGTATCGGTTTATCCTTCCAGGTTAAGGATGATATTCTCGATGAAGAAAGCGACACTGCAACCTTGGGTAAAACTCAGGGTAAAGACAAAGATAATGACAAACCTACCTACCCCGCTCTTTTAGGCATGGCCGGTGCAAAACAAAAAGCCCAGGAACTTCATGAGCTGGCACTGGTTAATCTGAATATTTTTGGTAGCGAAGCCGACTTGTTACGTGACTTGTCGTTGTATATTATTCAGCGTGATCACTAAGCAGCACAACAATACAAATAAGATTGCCTTCAATATCTGTGTATTGATTCCACATTCTGATGTGGAATCAATACTTTCTGTTAAGGCACCCCGCAATAAATAATCCCTCTAGAGTTTGCTAAAGAACCCTTCGGCTGCATTTAGGACAAGTCACTGTGTAAATAAATCCTCAACAGCTAAAAGATCGCAGATAGGAAAAAACCTAGCCTACCTTTCTGCTCTTTTTAATCCGCATTAATCCGCTTGAAACCATGTCACAAGTGGCACCTATGTCACCTCTGTCATATGTCTAGATGTTCCATTGTTATGTGTGCTTAATCGGGGGGATTATTTCGCTGTGCCTAAGACATTAGGTATCCGCACATTTTTTTGTCATAAAAAAATCTATTGAAATAGCATTACACGCTTTCCAGTTAGAGAGATGAGTTAATATTTATTTATAAAAATCATATGCTTACCTATAACCCTGTCTTCTCCGTTTGGAGAAAGCGCTGTAGAACTTGTATAGGTACTTATGTTGACAAGGCAACCTGAGCCGCCGATAAATTGGCACATCACTTAAAAAACCAATACAAATAATCTCCAAGACAACGTTATATAGGCATATTCTATAATTTGGCATTTTTTATGCTTTAAATTGGATTCAGGGTTTAATTGTTTTTTAAGGAGTACAACCATGGCCACACAAAATACAGTAGAATCAACCTGGACAGTTTTCATCGAAATATTAAGCGACGAATTCACTGAG
Source organism: uncultured Methylobacter sp. (assembly GCA_903831545.1). Classification (GTDB taxonomy): domain Bacteria; phylum Pseudomonadota; class Gammaproteobacteria; order Methylococcales; family Methylomonadaceae; genus Methylobacter_A. The sequence goes on from CAIKYI010000165.1 coordinate 1,644, forward strand.
AAAACCGGAGTTGGGGTTTATGCCCATATTACCCCAATTGATGTCAGTGAGGCTTACCAGCAATATCAAGTAAATAATGCACCAATGCGCCTATTTGCCCGCGAATATGTCAGGGCTCATGTCTAGGTGGCGAGTGTCCGAGAATAGAAAACCAAATGCGGAGTAACCATTTCACACTGTGTCTTCTATTCTCTGACAGTCCCACTTTATTTTACAACCTAAACCATTTTGCTTTTGGCATGCCTGTCACTACAAAATAAACCTATGTTGTAGCCTTGCGTTTTAAGTCTTTTAAAAACGTCTCTAACGTAATACCGCATCCTGCTCGACTGATAGCAGCTAATCATGGTATAAAATCTGTCAATAACAGCTAAATATTTTTAAACTTAAAAAAATCATATATACCATGAAAGACATTCTAATCGGGCGACAACAAATCTTTGATAAAGATCTGAATGTCTACGCTTACGAACTTCTTTTTAGAGGCAGTGATTTTGACCTGATGAATAAAACCGGCGCTACAAAAGCAACCAACCAGGTCATTACCGATACCCTTTTAGAAGTTGGACTCAATACTATCGTTGGTCATAACAGGGCATTTATCAATTTTACGACGCAAAACATACTGGACAAAACGCCTTTACATCTCCCCAATGATCGTATCGTAATTGAAGTTCTGGAAAACATAGAAATTGATTCAAGAATTATCACCAACTTGAAAGAGCTGTCAAAACTTGGCTATCTGATCGCGCTGGATGACTTTGTCTTTACAGATGACTGGACGCCACTGGTAGAGTTTGCCGACATTATCAAGCTTGATATTATGGAAATGGGCGAAACCAAGACCAGACAGCTGATTACACAACTTAAGCCCTACAAGGCCAAACTGCTCGCCGAAAAAGTTGAAACCTACGACGAATATAAATATCTTCTTGATCTTGGCTGTACCTATTTTCAGGGGTTTTTTTTCAATAGACCCAATATTGTTTTCGGAAAACGTTTAAGCGTTAATCAGACAGCTGCAATTCAACTTTTAAACACCGTTAACAACCCGGACGTCGAGTTTGAAGACCTGACTAAAATCATATCCAGGGATGTTGGACTCAGCTTCAAGCTATTGCACTATATCAATTCCGCTTTTTTTGCTTTGCCCAACAAAGTATCGTCAATTAATCATGCAATTGCCTATCTGGGTTTAAAGGAAATAAAACGCTGGATCAACATTATGACACTGGCATCCTTATCCAACAAACCGGAAGCGGTCATGCACAACGCCCTGATTAGAGGAAAAATGTGCGAAGAATTAGCCAACTTGAGTGGCAATCAATCAGACAATTTTTTCCTGATCGGCATCTTGTCCAATCTCGATAGCTTGCTGGATATGCCTCTGGATAAAGCACTAAATCAATTACCCTTGGCCGATGATATTATTTCGGCCATATTACATAAAATGGGCCTTGGAGGAGAAGCACTTAAGTGTGTTATCAGTTATGAAACCTGGGATACTTCAGCAATAGCATTTAACAATTTTGACCAATCGATTATTGGCGATGCTTATCTTAAAAGCATAAGCTGGGCCAAAGACATTATGGGAAATATAAAATAACTATGCCTTCAAATACAATCACTAACCAAGCGCTTGCACTTGCCGGCATGGCCCAGGCAGTCGCCTTGGTTCAACAACTTGCAACAACGGGTACCGCCGATACCAAAGTTTTGGAGTCAACCATTGGTAGTCTTTTTATCAATGATGAGCAGGGCGTAGAAAATGTCTATGGAGGATTATCGCGGCTAAAATTGGGAATCGAACAACTGAATGCGCAAATGACTGGCTTTAAAATTGCCAACCCTGAGCAAGCGCGCTATGCAGCCTCATTGGTTTTTCTGGAAAACCAGCTTGACCGACAACCCGCGATGCTAAAAACCATCTTTGTAGGTATTGACAGAGCTCAGGCACAAGCCGAACATTTTGGCTTGCTCCATGAAAACGTGCTGGCCAATTTAGGCGACATTTACCACACCACAATCAGCACGCTTCAACCACGCATAATGGTGAATGGCGAGCAGGAATATTTATCCAGACCCGACATTGTCAATAAAATACGTGCTTGCCTCCTGGCCGGAATACGTTCGGCCATTCTCTGGAAACAATGCGGTGGTACCCGCTGGAAGTTTTTATTTTACCGTAAAAAAATTCAGGCCGAAATTCAAACGCTGTTAAAGCAACTTTAGCCGCGGGCATGACTACCCTTATTGAAGCAGAGCACCTTACCCGTTACTACGGCAAACATTGTGCAGTAAAGGACGTCAGTTTTATCCTGGCCAAAGGCGAAGTACTGGGTTTTTTAGGTGCCAATGGCGCAGGTAAAACCACTACCATGCAAATGCTGTGTGGCAATCTCGCACCCAGCGCCGGACAAATAAAAATCAACGGCATCGATCTTCTGGATCAACCCAAAGCCGCCAAATTCAATCTCGGTTATTTGCCAGATACACCGCCACTCTACAAAGAATTAACTGTGCATGAATTCCTGCTTTACTGCTCAAAACTGCATGGTATTAACAAAAATGCCAGAAGTAGTGCGATCAAATCCGCTCAAGAACGCTGTGGTTTGACCGAGGTTGCCGGGCGCCTGATTGCAAACCTGTCAAAGGGCTTTCAACAACGAATCGGTATTGCTCAGGCTATCTTGCACAATCCGGAAGTTATAGTGCTGGACGAGCCGACAGTTGGTCTTGATCCTATTCAAATCAGGGAAATTCGTACTTTAATTCGGGAATTGGGACAAGATCATGGCATCATCTTATCGACGCACATACTCACAGAAGTACAGGAATCCTGTACACATGTGCAAATCATTCATCAGGGGCAATTAATATTAAATGAAACTATCGCAGGACTTAACCGGCAAATGGATTCCGGCACCCTGCAAGTCGGCACTCGATTAGCGCCTGATATTAACCTCTTATTGACCATTCCCGGCATCCTTTCCATAGAGCGCACCTCAAAAAATCAACTCAAGATTCACCATAGCCTAACTGCAAACCCCGCTGAACAGCTTGCCGAAAAAATCATTACCTCCGGTTGGGGCTTACAGGAACTAACACCCTTAAAAAGGTCAATGGAAGATATTTTTATCAGCCTCACCAAAGAACAGCGTGATTTATGAGCATAATTTTGACATATTTAGCGCTATCAAATGCAACGGAACACGGATGCCGCAGATCATTTTGATCTAACCAGATTTTTCTTGAATTATTTGTGTTCATCATATTTATCTTCGCTCTATTTTTCTAACCTAGAAATTATCATGATTATAAGCATTGCTGCCCGTGAATTTAAATCCCTGTTTTTATCGCCTATGGCCTGGACTATATTGGCCATTCTGGAATTCATACTGGCTTTTTTGTTTTTAACCCAGGTCGAAGCGTTCACAACGCTCCAGCCTAAACTGGCCGGCATTGAAGGGGCTCCAGGCCTGACCGATATTATCGTGCCACCTTTATTTGGCAACGCCGGCATCATTCTGTTACTGGTCACACCGTTATTAACCATGCGCTTAATTTGCGAAGAACGCCGTAACAAGACCTTGTCCCTGCTGCTTTCGGCACCGGTTTCCAATATCGACATCATCCTCGGCAAGTATTTAGGCATACTCGGACTGATGCTACTGATTATTGCCCTGGTTGCCCTGATGCCTTTATCTTTATTAAGTGGCGGCGACCTGGATTTGGGTAAATTATTTGCCAATATCCTGGGACTGTTATTACTGGTTGCGGCTTTTACAGCAATCGGCTTGTTCATGTCCTGTATTGCCGGGCATCCCACTGTCGCGGCAATGGCCACGTTCGGAATTTTACTGCTCTTGTGGATATTAGACTGGTCAGTCGGCCTTAATGATCAGCGCAGCGAACTGTTTGAATACCTGTCTATCCTCAGACATTTCCAGAATATCCAAAGTGGCTTGCTCAGTACCGTCGATGTCAGTTATTTTTTGTTGTTTATGACCACCTTTATTGCGCTCAGTATTCACAGTCTGGATAACGACCGGTTACAAAAATGAAAATATCAGCTCATAAGCAACAACAAATTAGCATAAAAAATGGACTCATCACGCTGATTTTATTATGTCTGCTTGGAACTATGGCCTGGTTAAGCAACCGCTATAGCGCAGAAACCGACCTTACCCGCAATACAGGCAACAGCCTGTCCCCGGCTTCGCAAAAACTACTTCAATCGCTTCCTGAAAAAATACTTGTCACCGCCTACATCAAAAAAGACCCGGCGTTACGAAGCCAGATATCCCAATTAATTGCTCGTTATAAACGTCATAAAACTGACCTGACGCTAACGTTTATAGACCCCGACTCGCAACCGGAAAAATCCCGTGACCTGAATATAGACGCAACAGGTCTTATTATTGTTGATTATCAAGGACGTAGCGAAAAACTAAACTTTATCGACGAATCCTCTCTAACCAATGCCTTATTGCAACTGGCTAATGCTGATGAACGTTGGGTTTCTTTCCTGTCCGGTCATGGCGAACGCACCCCGGACGGCATTGCCAACTTTGATTTGGGACAATTTGGCAAAGAACTGGAACGCCGAAAAATTAAGGCTCAAGCACTAAATCTGGCGAAAGTACCGGCCATTCCCGACAACTCCGCATTATTGGTACTTAGCGCACCGGCTGTGCCCTTACTGCCAGGTGAACTTGAATTGCTCAAGCGCCATATCCAGCAAGGCGGAAATCTGCTATTGCTGACCGATCCCGGCAACCACAATCTGGACGCTTTGTTAAAACTTCTTGGCTTGCAACAACTGCCGGGGACACTTGTGGACAGTAAATCCAAACTCTACGGTATCAACGATCCCAGTTTTGTACTCGCCAGCGACTATCATGCCCATCCCATAACCCAAGGCTTTAAAACAATCACCGTTTATCCGGTTACCGCCGCGTTGCAAAACAACGAAGAAACAGATTTTAGACCGGTTGAATTACTTATTAGCGCGGCAGAGTCATGGACAGAAACAGGCCCAATTGCAGGAAAATTAAGTTTTGATGCCGATGGCGACGAAAAACAAGGCCCACTTGTCTTTGCTTACGCCTTAACCCGTCAACTTGAAAGTAAAAATACGCCTACAAACTCAGGAAGCGCTTCGCCAAACCGGCAAGGTAAATTAGTTGAACAGCGCATAATTGTGATGGGAGATGGCGACTTTCTGTCCAATGCCTATCTGGGCAATGTTGGAAATCTTGATATGGGACTTAGAATGATCAACTGGCTGATTCACGACGATAGGTTTATCAACATCCCGGCAAAAATCGCCACCGATAAAAACTTGCAACTAAGCCAGACTGCCGTCGGCCTCATCGGCTTTGGGTTCTTGATAGTGATTCCTGTTTTATTATTGGGAACCGGCTTTTACATCTGGCGTAAACGCAAGCAGCGTTAGATTTTTTTTTGCATGCCGTTGATGGCTAAACCGTCAACGCTACGGTAACATCATGGCAGTGGGTAATATATTACTGACTGATGTTACGCACCCGCCCCCTCACAAAGTGTATTATTTCGGGATGGAAAAAATAAAATTACTCAAAAAACTCCATAAAAGCAAACAAGAAATCAATCGATTATCGAAATTAGAGCTTAATCGCTATATCCAACGTCTCGATCAAGCTCTTGCTTTTAAAGTCCCCGAAGCATTGCATTTGACATGCTTGGTTGCAGCTTACGTGGCAGCTGCTTCTTTGAGCCATGGTGTTAGCAGCGCCATCGCCCAGGGCGCCATGGCTTCATATTGGTGGCTTACCTCCGGAGCGGCCATCGCCACTCTCACCATAGGGGGCTATCGTCTTTGGCCGGCCATCACAGTGGGGGCCTTCATCACTAGTCTCATTATTGCAGGGGATCCTGCTGCAATCGCTCGGTTAATCGCGGTCGGCAATACGCTGGAGGCGCTGACGGGTGCCTGGGTACTACGCCGACTGGGTGTAAAAGGTGAAATTGCCTGTGTGCTCGACGCGGCTGCCTTGGTCATTGCGGCGTTCATCGTGACAGCCCTTTCGGCTGGAGTGGTTAGCCTCAGTCTGACGATGGGCGATGTGTGGTCCTGGGAAAGCTTCTCACGCGATTGGATGAATGGCTGGATTCGAAATTCGCTGGGTGCCTTCATTGTTCTGCCGCTAATGGTTGCATGGGCCGGACAGCCAGCCCAAACGGGCATACCGAGCCGTCCCCGTGAATTCGCAGGCTCAACACTCCTGGTTGTCGTTCTCTCCGGTCTCGCCTATCTGTATGGTCCTATTTTAATGAAGGTGGGGCTACCCCTCATTCCTCCGGCCATCTTCCTGTTTCCACCGATAGTCTGGGCCATGCTTCGCTTGCGTCCTCGGGAAACCATCCTGGTCATGGCTGTCGGTAGTGCCTTGACCTTGGTCTCCATGCTCGCGCGTACGAAGGGCGGGAATTTTGGCCAGATCTTTTTTCTCCAACTGGTGTTTTTCGCGGTCGGCGGTGGGTGGCTCGTTCTAATCGCAGCTCTCACCGAACGCTTCCAACTGTCGAATCATCTTGAGCAACTCGTTGCCAGCCGAACCAAGGAATTGGCTGATGCCAATCAGGTTCTTCTGCAGCGATCCAATGAGCTGGATGACCTTTACAACCAGGCCCCATGTGGTTATCACTCATTGGGCCCGGATGGAACGATCCTCAAGGTAAATGATACGGAGCTTATGCTGCTGGGCTATGCCCGGGAGGAGTTTGTCGGGCGGCCTATTCACGAGTTCATGACCGTGGAGAGCTTGGACTTCCTCAAGAAACAGTTCCCCGCGTTTTCCCGGACTGGGGTTGTGCGCGATCTCGAATTCGACTTTATCAAGAAGGATGGAACAGTCCTGCCGTGCCTGGTCAGCGGTGATCTGGTGCGTGGTGAAAACGGGGAGTTCTTGTTTACCCGCAGCACACTCGTGGACAATCAGGAGCGCAAGGCGGTAGAAGAAAAGCTGGAGGCCAGCCAGCGCAATCTCGGCGAAGCCCAACGAATTGCAGTGATGGGTAGCTGGCAGCTTGACCTGGTCACAAATGCTGTAATCTGGTCGAAAGAACTTTACCGAATGTTCGGTGCTGACCCGAGCCTGCCACCCCCCGATTACTCGGTGCAATCAAACCTCTTTACCCCGGAAAGTTGGAGCAGCCTGACTGCTGCCGTGGCTCATACCGTCGAAACAGGCCAGCCTTACGAAATCGAATTGCAAACCCGCCGGGCAGACGGCACCACTGGTTGGATTCTGGCGCGGGGAGAACGGATTCTGGATAAGGCAGGTAATCCGCAGGCCATGCAAGGCATTGCGATGGATATAACGCATAGTAAAGAGATTGAGATAATCCTTGAGGAGACCAAGGAAGTCGCCGAAAGTGCCAACATCGCCAAGAGTATCTTCTTGGCTAATATGAGCCACGAAATCCGTACACCAATGAACGCTGTTTTAGGCTTTTGTTACCTTCTGGAACAACGACCGTTAGAAGACGATACGCTGAGTCTGGTGCGAAAAATTCATGGGGCCGGGCGCTCATTACTGGCGATTATCAATGATATTCTCGACTTCTCAAAAATAGAGGCCGGACGAATGGAGATTGAGCGTGTGCCCTTTTACCTGTCGAATGTTCTTGACCATCTGGCTGCGATGATGTCTACCTCAGCCGGAAATAAAAACCTTGAATTAATCATCATTCCGCCGGCCAACGTCGATGCCGTAATCGGCGATGAATTACGTTTACAACAAGTGCTGGTTAATTTGCTAAGCAATGCAATCAAATTCACCGAACGGGGAGAAATGGAATTACGGGTTAGCATCATTTCCGAACAGGATGATCAGGTCAATATCCGCTTTGCGGTCCGAGATACTGGCATGGGAATTTCTCTTGAGCAACAGCAAGCTATTTTCTCCGCATTCACCCAAGCGGACAGTACCATTAGCCGTCGTTTTGGTGGTTCGGGGCTTGGTTTGGCAATTTGCATGAAATTGGTTCGGTTATTGGGAGGGGAATTGCAATTGAATAGTTGCGAAGGCGAAGGCAGTGAGTTTTGGTTCGTGCTGCCCTTGCAACTTAATGCTCAAGCAGATCGCCCGCCATTGCCCTTAGCAAACCTGCATTTGCTCGTCGCTGATGACAGTAGTACTGCACGGGATGCACTGCTGTTGACTGCACGTAGTCTTGGTTGGCATGCAGATCTCGTTGATTCAGGCAAAACGGCCCTTTTGCAAACGCTGGCAAGTTTTGAAAACCAAACACCTTACGATGTGTTGCTACTTGATTGGAAAATGCCAGGCATGGATGGCCTGGCGACCGCACAAGCGCTTCGAGAATCGATTCCCTTGGAAAATGGCGAGGCAAGTCGGGCACCCATCGTATTAATGGTGACGGCTTATTCGCGTGAGGAACTATTGGCCCAGTCGGGCATGGCCAGCATTGATGGTGTATTGAACAAACCGGTAACCGCTTCGGTACTTTACAATGCAGTGGCGAAGGTTTTGTTTCAGCGCCAACATAACGTGCCCATTGCGCCAGTCGAAGCATCTACCCAACGTATTCCCGGGGTGCGAGTGTTAGTGGTCGATGACAGTGAAATCAATCGCGAAGTGGTAATGTGTATTCTTGAAGCTGACGGTGCTTTGGTCAGTCTGGCGAGCGATGGTCAGGAAGCCCTGGATTGGCTATCACTGCATGACGATGCGGTGGATATTGTGCTGATGGATATTCAAATGCCACATATGGATGGTTATGCTGCAACACGGCAAATACGTAAAAATCCGAATTGGGCGTATCTACCGGTTATAGCCTTGACAGCGGGTGCTTTCAAAAGCTCACAGGATGCTGCGCTAGCGGCGGGACTAAACGATTTTATTTCCAAGCCGTTTAATGTTTCGCAGTTGATGGCGCTGATTCAACGCTGGACAGGCCGCAAGCCACATAAAAAAACGATTGATGATCAATCTGATGGTGCGTTATTTAGAAATCCAGATATAAAATCGTTAACGCAGTCTACTGTTAGTCACCCTGAATTACTGGGTATAGATGTCGAAACAGGATTGAAAACCTGGTCAAATGTCGAGTTCTATCAACACTATTTATCGAGATTTGTCACTAATTATCGGAATGTAGGTCGAGATATTACCGCTGCAGTACAGTGCGGTGATTATGATTTAATTGCCGCACTAACGCACAAAATAAAAGGAGCAGCTTATAATTTGGCGCTAGAAAACGTCGCAACACGAAGTATTCAGGTAGAAACAGCACTGGGCAATAGGGAATCGCTGCCGATGGCAGCCAATGCTTTGCAGACAGCAATTGATGAAGTGGCTGGCAGTCTGGAAAAATGGTTGGAACTCAAAAATCCGGCTGCAGTAAACCACAAGACAATTGAACTATTACCCGATAAGATACCCGAAATTGAGCCGCTATTAACCCAATTATTGATTGCGTTGGACGAACAAAATCTCCTTGCAGTGGAATCTCTGCTCACAACTATAGAAAGCTTGATTGGCATTGAAAACATTGCCCACATCAAAACTCAAATACAGGAGTTTAATCTTCGTGAAGCTCAGGCTTTAACTAAGGCACTGATACATAAATTCAAATCATCCAAATCCTAGCTTATGCACAATAGACCCATCTTGCTTGTTGATGATGAGCCGACAAATTTAGCGGTTCTTCGAAAGATTTTGGAGCCCCATTATCGTTTGGTTTATGCACGCAGCGGCTTGGAAGCGTTAACGGCTGTTACCCAATATCAACCCAGTCTCATTCTTCTCGATATTCGAATGTCGGACATGGACGGTTATGCTGTCTGTAAAGCATTGAAAAATGATCCCGCCAGCGAAGCTATTCCGGTTATATTTGTGACCAGTTTGGCTGATTTAGGCCATGAGAGGGATGGATTTGACGTTGGTTGTGTTGATTATTTAACCAAACCAGTTGCGCCAGATATTGTTTTGGCCAGAGTGCGGACGCATTTGTCATTAGTGAAAGCGATTGAATTAGAAAAAAGCTATCGTGATGCAATTTTTATGCTGGGCGAGGCGGGACATTACAACGATAAGGACACTGGCCTGCATATCTGGCGTATGGCGGCTTATGGGTGTGCTCTGGCTGAAGCCTGTGGCTGGTCGGCTGAGGCCTGCAAACAACTTGAACTTGCGGCTCCAATGCATGATACCGGTAAAATAGGTATAGCCGATTCAATTCTCAAGAAACCAGGAACGCTGGATGCGGCGGAGTGGGTAGTAATGAAAACTCATTCAAGAATTGGACATGACATACTCGCCAAGAGCAATGCACCGCTATTTCAATTGGCCGCCGAAATTGCGCTGCGCCATCATGAACGTTGGGATGGCAGCGGCTATCCTGACGGACTAAAAGGTGAATTGATTCCGGAATCGGCACGCATCATCGCTCTCGCTGATGTGTTCGACGCGCTAACGATGAAAAGACCCTACAAGGAAGCGTGGCCGTTAACGCAGGTTGTGGAGACAATCAGGGAAAATGCAGGTAGCCATTTTGAGCCACGAATGGTTGACTTGTTTATTTCCATTTTGCCCCGGATACTGGAGATACAGGCGATGTGGGCTAACCGTGAGCCTTCTGCTGGTTTTTAATGATTTACTATATTTCTTAATAGGCGTCAGTTAGCCGAACAGTTTTGTTGTCTTATACGTTTAGCTCAGTAATGGGTAGGCTCATCCTCAGCCAATCCAATGTAACTTAAAGTAAACTTCTTTCGGTATTGCTCGTGTGCGGCAAGTTTGATATTGCGAAGCTATCTGATGGGTTAATACTTGAAATGCTGTTGGTATTTTAAAAGACTGTAATGGTTAAATAGTGTTCACATGGCGAATGGCCATCCCCAAACATCCCATGCAATCGAATCATCGCTTTAACAGCCAAGTTAGCGTAATCCCTAATTTTCAGGCTTCGCCATAAATTCGAAAGCTCATCATTGCATAAAACCGAAACGGGTTCGTTAGCCTACGGACTAACAGTTCATTTCCAGTTACTTTCTACCCCACCTCTCGGTGACGAAGTTACTTTCAATTACAGAGTTTTTTGGCTTACTCTGGTACGGACTTACACCGTACTCATAGTAAGCCCTTACGGGGGTGCGGATACTCCCTTCCCCGTCATGTATGACGAGTTAGATAATCTGAAAACGTAGAACTAACCTGTATTAGCATCCATTTTTGTACAACTACCGCCTGACACAATAACCCCTAGTGTACAGTTAGCCTGAACATTGAGAGCTGTGATAATAGGATCGATCACGGGATCAATAGCAACCAGTAAAATAATGGAAACTCCTGAGGGCAAGCCCAGGGGATCAAGAACCATAGCAATCATGTTTAAGCCGACTATGCTGGGCGCACTTGATGATGCTAACCCTGCCAATATTGAACCTACAAAAATAATCGCTAATTCATTAAAACCCAACTCCATACCGTAAACTTGTGCGATGAACATACTGGAAATAGCAAAATACAACACGGAAGCAGGTGGATTAATCGTTATACCTAAGGGAATAATTAAATTACAGATATTTTTATCGGCGTTCAGATTGTTTTTTAGCGCGTTTAAAGCGGATGGAATGGTTGCAAAACTACTGGCGGTTCCAAGGGCAACCATCAATGGTTGGCGTAAACCCATTATAATTTGCAGATAAGAAAATGACTGTCTGAGTTTCCACCACATCATCATACTATAGGCAAATAAAGAGCATAGACAGGCTATGTAAATAATGGCGATTAGTTTGGCGGTTGCCCACACAATTTCCAATCCCACTTTGGCGATTTCATCAGCAAACAAACACAACAAACCAAGCGGTAAGAAATACATCATCCAGCCAATAATCGCTAAAAATCCATCATAAAAACC
>CAIKYI010000166.1 GCA_903831545.1 uncultured Methylobacter sp.
GATGTTTTATTGAAAATAAAATTCATGAAAAGTTTGAGCATAAGGAAAAATCGATACGAAAGGATGCTGAGTTGATTTTCTTATTAATGGATAGCTTAGCCTGTCCGCATATCTCGACTGAATTTAAAGAAAAATTACTTAATATTTACGGTGTTTCTGATAAAGAATTACAAAAAGAAGTAATAAACAAAAGGGAGCAATGGTTTACTAGTTGGAAAAGTTTTGATTTCAGAAAAGAGCTGGACGCTAAACGAAGTAAAGAGGTATATTAAGCGCTCCTGCATCCGTCTAAATAGTAGCATCCACACACAAGCGGGTTGTTATGGTTCTCATATCAATTGAAAAGCATAATCGAAGCATCATTGACGGGGTGCTTCATTTTTTATCTCTTCATGGCTCGTATTCTATGGTACAGAGCCATCAATCTCAAACGAAGGCCTTTTTCGTTATAGATTTAATTTCAAGAACAATAAATTCTATCCTGTACAAATTCAAATTGCTAATGGGAAGTCTATGCTGTATGCCTAAGAAGACTACCAACAAGCAAAACTAATCCCGCCTGACACTCCGATACTGCTAATAACACCATGACTCTACGTCGTTTTTCCTCCCGTACCCATCGCCTAGATCAAAGCTTTTTAGCCGAGCAGCTTAAAGGGGCAAAGAGCTATCGCCGGATTGCCGGTTATTTCACCAGTTCATTATTTGAAGTGGCTAATGAATGGTTGGAGCAAATACCCGATGTCAAAATTGTCTGCAATGTCGATATTCATCCTGATGATCTGAAAGTGGCGCAAGTACGCGAAGCCAAGATGCTGGGACGCTGGAATGCCAACGCTATTGAAGTGGAAGCTTTGCTAAATCGTGATCGGTACAAACGTTTGGATGCCTTTTTACAGCAGCGTGGACAGGTGATTCGAGTCGCGCCCGACAGCGTGTGCGGTTTTTTACATGGTAAGGCTGGCGTCATTGAGCGTGCCGATGACCGCAAGATTGGCTTTATCGGATCGATGAATGAAACCAGCAATGGCTGGCAGCGTCATTATGAAATTTTGTGGGAGGATGATGCTCCAGAGAGTGTCGCCTGGATTGAAGCTGAATTCGACTATTTGTGGAATGCGGCAAAGCCGTTGCCAGAAGCAGTCTGCAAAGAAATACGCCGTCGCAGCCATCGCCATGAGGTGGTGTTAGATGAAATTGTCGACGATGACAATATCGCTCCGGCGGTTTTAATTGAATCCCCCCTGTATCGGGAAGGCATGTCGCTGCAACCTTGGCAGCAAAGTTTTGTATCGGAGTGTTTGAAGCATTATCGTGATTACGGATTTGTTCGGTTATTGCTGGCCGATGAAGTGGGCTTGGGTAAAACCTTGTCGTTGGCGGTCGCTGCGTTGGCCTTGTGTTTACTGAATGAGAAGGAAAAACGCCGACGTAAGCCAGTGATCATCTTTGCTCCTGCGACGCTGTGCGAACAATGGCAAACCGAATTATTGGATAAGTTAGGCATCCCAACTGCGCGTTGGCAAACTACCAAGAAGGTCTGGCTTGATGTTAACGAACGCATCATTTCTCCTGTGGGCGCTGAGCATATTGCTGCCTGTCCGCTACGCATCGGTATTGTCTCAACCGGATTAATGATGCGCGATTCTAGTGAAAAACAGCATTTGCTGGATTTGAGTTACGGATTGGTAATACTGGATGAAGCGCATAAAGCCCGTACACGCCAAGGATTTGGCAAAAATGCCGGTGAGCCCAATGAATTATTGGCTTTTATTACTGCCATTGCTGCACGCTCAGATCATGTATTGCTGGGAACCGCTACCCCGATTCAAACCACGCCGGAAGATTTATGGGATTTGGTGCGGGTACTGCATCAAGGTAAAGGTAATTTTGTACTGGGTAATGATTATGCCTGCTGGCATAAACCCGCCGAAGTGCTGCCTATTTTATCCGGTGAACAAGATGTAATAGATGTAGAGAGCGCCTGGGAATTATTACGGTCTCCATTACCGACAGTCAATTCAACCTTAGATAATCCGGTGCGTTTGTTGTACAGCGCAATACGGCAAGATTTATGTTTGTCTCCACGGCACAGTGAAGCGGGCCGGTTTGCTGATTTAGATAGGGGGACTCGCCAGGATTTGGAGCTTGAATTGGAGCGCCGGGTTGCTAATGCGCCTTTCTTTCAACGCGAAAATCCGTTTGTCCGGCATGTGGTCTTACGCAAACGCACCACGCTGGAAGAAGCGGGACTGCTCAAAACTGTTGGCGTAAACGTGCACCCCGATGCTAATCGCGTTAAAGATATTCATGGCTTTAATGCCTTATTTGAAGGCTTGGCGGTACGTACCGATGAACATTTTCGTGAAGCCTACAACGAGGCCAGAACCTTCGGCAAGGTGTTGGGCAAACGTGGCGGATTCATGAAAAATCTAATGCAACAGAGGATTTGTTCCAGTATTGTTGCTGGCATTAATACGGCCACCGCATTGCTGGCAGGTCGTACTTTACATGAAGAAAGTGATGATTTGGAACAAGATGTCGCGTTGCAAACCGATGAAGAGCGTGCGGTTCTGGAATTGTTATTGCACCGTCTAAAGAAAATTGATATCGATCCAAAGTGTGAGGCTGTTTTGCATTATTTGGTCAATGAAGGTTGGCTTGAACTGGGTTGTATTATTTTTAGCCAATACTACGACACTGCCCGTTGGCTTGCCGATTCACTGGCTGTGCGTTTCCCCGATGAAGCTATCGGTTTATATGCCGGTGCGGGACGAAGCCGGTTATATCAAAAAGGTGATAGTGTCGGAATCGAGAGAGAACAGCTTAAACTTATGGTGGCGGAGCGTAAAATTCGTGTCATGGTAGCAACCGATGCGGCGTGTGAAGGCTTGAATTTACAAACCTTGGGCACCTTGATCAATGTTGATTTACCCTGGAACCCGACAAAGCTTGAGCAGCGTATCGGACGCATCAAACGCTTTGGACAGGTGCGTGATAATGTAGACATGCTGAATCTGGTGAACGAGCAGACAGTCGATGAAAAGGTCTATGAGCGGTTATCAGAACGGATGCGTGATAAATTCAATTTATTTGGTTCTTTACCTGACACGATCAAGGATGACTGGATTGATGATATAGAAACTCTGGATGAAAAAATGGATCAGTATATAGACGCGCAAAAGCGTGCAACTGGATTTGATCTACGCTACAACACCCATCTAACAGCATCAGATAAAGATTGGCGCGATTGCTCAAATGTATTATCGCAACGTGATTTTGGTACTTTGATGAGGGAAGGTTGGGTAAAGTGAAGTGAAGTCATTTCAAATCTAATCTAAACTGAACTGAACAATAGCTTGGTTGCATTATTGTCCAAATTTAGGATTGGTATTTGCTTATACTGGAAATAATCAATGCTGTATTGTATATAATGTTTCACTAGATATTAATTTATGCTGCGCATCAAACTACAAATTTCTTAACTCAAAATGAATGATATGCTCTTTATAATTATCTCGGGGATAGTTGCAATCATTATCCTGCTGGCGAATTATCTGTATATAAAACGTGTAACGAAAAAGCCTTTTCTCGCAGCGCGAAAAGATATTCTTTTAAGGCTGGCTTATGAATTGGGTAGAGGGAAAACACTAACACTTATCCACGTGCAATCGATCATAGATGAAATACTATTAAAGAATGGTCTTAAGCTTGGTGCAATAAGCCCAAACGAAGCCATTGAAGACCTGGTTAGAGAGATCATCCCTTCTCTTCCATTCGAGGAAGCAGAGAAAGAAGAACTCGCAAGGTCGCTTTGCGAGCTTAATTCGAAGGGAAAATAATATGGAGCAGTCCATGATGGGGAAGGCTGTTTGAGAACCGTCATTCTTATGTATTCACTCACAAAAACCGCGATATAAACTATCTAATTGAAAAATTTATATTAAATTTTTGGGTGAAACCTCAATAGAGCCGAGGAAACATTCCCGAAAAAATCGAAAGCCACACATTGAAAATCTGATGATGATTATGTCAGAATCAAGGAAAGATATTATTCTTTCGTTATCCCAAAGACTTCAAGATCGCTGATACTGAAATGGAAGCACTTAAACTAGATCGACATGAATTCCATAGTGAATGGAACTATAAGATCTCACCCCTTAAATCCTGATTGGCAAGGTCATTTTGTTACAGTAGTTTAGTGGGGTTGAAAAAGGAATTCGAAATATTTCGTTAAAAAAATATTTGTAAAATCGTGGGAATACATAAATAAGCCCCACTGAACATCTATCTCCATGATGAATGATAATTCAAAAAACAGTTTTCGTATGAAATCGAGAAAATCTAAGCCATTTTTCATTTTTGAGCTTCGCTCGGTTTTTTTGCTCCAATTTCTGCACCGGCTATTGGTCAGTGGAAATAGTTGCAAGCTGTTTTCGACCAATTAACCTCTACTTTTAGATCGGTTAAAAAAACGAAGGTGCAAAGATAAATGCTGTCGATAGTCTATAATATAAGGTATGCCAAAATATTATATCTTTTAACAAATTATCTTTGTGCCCATTAGATTTGATGAGTTACAAAAACTAAGCTGTGCACTTAAGATGATAGCCAACCATTATGTTGACAACCCATGAAAATGACCAAAACTATTGAATTTACAGGCTCTAGTGCACTTGTCAACATTTTGATACTACACTTTGGCGCGGCAGTCGGGTAAAACTAAAATCCCCTTATTTTTCGTTTCAAAACCAAAAGGATTTCAATGAATTATGAAAAAATATTGACTTCAAAATAATCTCACTAATCGTTACATTTTAATATTACTAAGAGACACTATTGAAGAAATCCTTTTATGACTTAAATTATTCTGATTTGGAAATGATTGTAAATCAGAATAATTTAAACCACTCGGCAGCTGCAGTTCTTTTTAATTGGCATTATAAGAAAAAGAAAATACTCAATGCTTTGATAAAATTTCCAAATGTTCATTGGCCTTTTTTCAAAACAATTTCGACTTTTCCCTACCCGAAATCGATATAGTTCATGAATCAAAAGATCGAACCGTAAAATTTCTTTTTAATCTTAAAGACAATCATAAAATTGAAACCGTCCTTATTCCGTTTCACAAGAAATATTCTATTTGCCTTTCATCGCAGGTTGGCTGTGCAATGAATTGTTCTTTTTGTTTTACTGGAAAACAAGGACTTAAAAGAAATTTGACTACCAGTGAA
>CAIKYI010000167.1 GCA_903831545.1 uncultured Methylobacter sp.
TGCAAGATGTGAAGTTGCCAAAAATCCTGATCGGTGTTGTTTTCTGTTGATGTCATAGATAATCCCAAAAATGCTATTGCTGGGAAAGTCTGACATGGTCGGCAGTGGGTTGTGAATTACGCTGAGAATTAACCGCTTACCTTTGAGTTGCCTTAAATAAGGCTAGAGATTACACCATGAAAGTGTCTGATTGAGATTCCGTTGAAGGTAATACGACGGAACCACTAAATTTATTAACCAAAATAGATGTCGTTGTTACTACGTGAGAATATTATTCCGCATCAAACTCTACTTGAACCGGCTCATCAGTAGCATCAAGAACACCAGTAAAGCCAGTGTAAATTGCAGTACACGCTGCATGTAATACAAATATGAGATTACTTGCTGTACCAAAAATGACAGAAGCAATGTCCCTAACAAGAGGCCAAATGACTACGGCGGCAATCTCATAAGGCAGATGAATAATTCCAAACTGAAGCCCCACTAACACAGACCGGAGATAATTACCTCGACTATTCAAAACTCTAACGTGTGAGGTTGATTTTAATAAAGTCCGTCCAGGTTGTTCAATAGTTGATTCTGCTGTTTTCATGCAACATTACTCCGGTTGTTTAAAGTTGGTTTTATTCACTTATTACTTCAATGGAATCAAGCATTATTAAACTTGGGCTTATTTTATGTTCAGCATTCCCCATTCTTACTCGGTATCCTTTTTTTAAGTACTCATAAACTTCACGGATTGAAGACACAGTAATATTGTCGCTTTTGAATCTAGTTTTACTGACCACATATAGACCATCCTTGAATTTATGAGGTGTAAGTATTTTTCCTTGATTTTTGCCTCGGCTAACTCTGCACTGTAATTTCATGGCACTTACCCTATGATATAAAAACACGTCAAATAAAAAGTGAGCCAAGGAGTCATTTATTCCTTAAGTTAAATTATGGTCGCATATACGCTTAATGTAAAGGTATTTATGAGTCATTTAGTCCCTTGAAGATCACTGGCGCTATAATTTCTTTTCCGTTCACAACTAACTTCTTTAATTTGCACAAATTGGATCTTAAATGCGGTTACCTTTAGATAAATTACAGCGCTCACAGAGCAATTGTAAATTTCTGATGGTGTTGTTTCCTCCACGAGAAAAGGGAACAATGTGATCGAAACAAAGTTTCTCTTTAGTACCGCACTCTACACAATGTCCTCCGTCCCTTTGCCATACTTCTCGCTGAATTAGTCTTGGTATAGCTTCACGCCGCTCAACTCGGGCCTCGATAATAGGCATTTGTGATTGATCAACTAAACTAGGGAAAGAGCTTTCTGTGTTTTCTTGTTTAATTTCTGGAAGCGGTAAGTAGTCACGAAACGCTTTAATGAAGGCTATACTGTCATTTAGTTCAGTTTCAGAATGTACAAATAATTTTAACGCAGGTAAACCACGTCCCAATCCGGGTGAAGCATAAGTATTACTATGTCGCCCCGCTTCACCAGGGTACTCAAGTGCAATTTCAGGTATTGATTGGCCATCAGGCGGGTATGGTAACCAAATATAAACACCTTGTTCACGATTGGGCTGATCAATCTGTATTACCGACCCTAAGTCATGACGTATTTCCCATGCCAAAACTTTTACTGTCTTGCGAGAGTGTCCACCAAATTCTTTATTAAATACATCCACAGCTTTGGTAATCAGTATATTTTTCATATTTTTGTTCTCGTAAAGTTTTTATGATAAAAAATTAACTACATAAAGCTGTTATGGCACGGAGTTCAGCAACTTCTGATGCTAAAACCCGGCTACCTTCTATTACAAATATTTCAAGTGATTTGGATTGATAGAATTGGCCCATTGCCAATAATACAGTTGGCGTCAATAACTCAAGTGACTCAGTTCTCTCTAAATTCTCAAGCTTCGCATAAGCTTCAGTCAATTGATCATTCCAATCCAGTTTATGTGCCAAGTCTGTAATCTCCAATTTTGAAAGGCTCCGCAAAACAAAACAATGATGCCTAAATTGTGATAATGACTCATAAGTTACAAAAGGAGGTTCCTCACTATATAAAAATGGACCGGAGAAGCCTTTCTTAGTTAGCAACCATCTATATGCCTCATTAGCACTCACTACTGGTTTATCGTTTTCACGTCCTTCCAAAAGTAATCGATCATTCCCTTTTGAGCTAACAGCA
Organism: uncultured Methylobacter sp.; assembly: GCA_903831545.1. Classification (GTDB taxonomy): domain Bacteria; phylum Pseudomonadota; class Gammaproteobacteria; order Methylococcales; family Methylomonadaceae; genus Methylobacter_A. The sequence goes on from CAIKYI010000167.1 coordinate 2,189, forward strand.
TTTCTAATGGTCTTGATGCTTACACCAGCAAGTAATGCAATTTGATCCAGGGTTAATGAACCACCCCCTTCAAGCGTCCATCTTGCATAAACAGCATCAATAATGGTGAGTAAAACATCTATAATTAAATCGCCATTTTTGTTTGGTATATCCAACATATCAAGTCCGTTATCTTTAAAATATAGTTCCGGTTTACTTTTAAACATTGTGCGAAATGATTGTAATTCTGTTACGGACTCAGACAACCAGGCATCAAAATAGGGCGTACCATGTATACTGTCTACACCATTCCAAGTACCATGTTTTGCAAAGTCAAAAACATCTTGTATTTTTTTTACAAAATCAGCTTCATTCAGATTGCTCTTTGCAATGTAATCTTCAAGAAAATCTGGCGGTACAGAATGGTAATTAATATCTCCACCCTCATAACTCTGCTCATCAATATTTAATAGTCGGGCACCTGCCTTCCCGTCAAAAAGACAATCTGTCCACATAGCTAAAATGCCGAGAAATGTTACAGCAGCGTCTTTTGCATCGTCTTTTGTAATTTTTGCTAAATCTACCACACATCACCTATATAATGAATTAAGGAATCACTTAATCCTAAAGAGATAAGTATATCACTATTTTCTTATTTGGGAACTTATTTTTCAATTTATCCCGAAATGTTTAGATTCGCAGGGTTTTTAGTGAGCTAAGACTTCTCTTAATTGGCAGGCAGTGTATTATTTATCTACTTGAAGACGACGATATAGCTCCATCACAAAGATCAAAAAAAATCCAGATAATACAATTACGATAGGCCGGACTCGGCCATTTGAACCAAAACGGCAGCAAACGCTTTGCAGTCGGCGGCGCATAAACAAGACATGTTTCATGTTGTCGGCGGGCAAGGCCTCGACGCACTTGAAAAAGCCCCGGCAATTGTTATTGGCGAGAGCTATGCAACCGCTGACACGCTTTCACAAGCGCTAGGCTATGCCACCGTCGCCGCTTTCGACAATGGCAATCTGCCCAACGTGGCCAAACAGCTACGCGAAAAGTTCCCCGCTAAAGCCTTTGTTATTGCCGGTGACAATGATGTGCATCTGGAACTGACGTAAGGAAAAAATCCCGGTAAAGAAAAAGCCTGGGCTGCGGCTAAAGCAGTCGCTGGCAGGGCTATTTTTCAGATATTCGCCCCCGGTGAGCAACAACAGGCGATTGCCAAACTGAAGCATTACACCGACTTTAACAATCTAGCGACTAACAGCGCATTAGGGTGCCATTACCTTGCGGCCTTTCTGGAGTAACCGGGTTTATTCGGACTATCAGCCCCAGCTTTTTGACGCTACAAGTCTCACGACAGCCGGGCAATTGGAACACATCACTGCTTTTTTCACCTTCATTCACCGTTGCGATCACTTCGCCGCTCGTCCGATCTATTTTGCCGATGTATTAGACGCTGTTGACTATGATGAGTCCTTGGTTTCAAAAAATCCGGCATTTGATAGCGCATGGCATAACGTGATTATGTCCGGCTTATTTGAAATAGCCCTCGATAAGCTGGCCGCTGAACGGGACACACTTAAGATCCATTTAGTTAAAGAAGCGAATGACCTATGACCCATAGGTCCTGCAGCAAAACCAGTTTAACCATGAATCACCATGTAGCCAGCTATTGCCACCAACAATAGAGTAACAAACTGCTGAAATGTTTCGCGGCGCATGCTTTCGATGATCCTTTTAGATGACCATGTGCTGAGAACCATTGCGGCCCCTAACAGCCTCTAAAACCTTACGCAAAGCAAATCCGGAAAATTGGTCTTTACCTCCAGTGATTTACTGCTGACGGTTCAGGAAGTTCTATATGGTGCTTTGCTCTCTTCGCTTAGCCTTATTTTACATTGCTAAGCATGGCTAATTGCCCGTTGCCAGGACGTGAAATTCCAAAATGACATTCAGCATGAACATTCTGAATGTCTGTAGCAATACACCGAGTCCTATCACAGGCTGCAAATCCAGTGCCTCCCCCTTTACACAATCTCTCAAATATCTTGTTAATTATTTTTTACCACCAGTGTTCGTGGTTTAACCATCTGAATCAAAATATAGATAGCTTGATCAGTAATACTAAGACAGTTATTTAACTCAAGCGTTTCAAGTTTTGTTAAATGAGCCAGTTTTAGTAAATCAGTATCCAATAATTGATGTTTTCCTGAACTGATTGTTAAATGGTAGATTGGCGTTTGAGGGGTGAATATTGTCAATAGATCGCAACGTTCAGCACTCAGTTTTAAGTCAATTCGACTGGAAAGCTTAACCGGGACAAGGCCTTTTGCTAAAACCCTTAAACCATCAATCACTAACTCCGCTTCGTCTTCAGCCATATCTTCCGGAAATGACAGGTTAAGCCATTCGTCAGTTGTTAAGGGTTCAAAGAAGCTTTCAAAAGCAAGATCAACTGGCGCTGGGCATGATGAATTAAAGGCCATCTCATCATCATAATCATTAAATTGTTCATAACTATAATCGGCGTCAAACGCTTCAAAGCAGGACGATTCTGAAACAGAATGCCCAACACCACTCCAGCCAGATGCCAACATATGCGGTACTATTCGTAAGTCCGGCATGCCATTGGTTTTTGATTCCTCCGCTCTGACATCAACAACCAAATACGCCGTTTCCTGGCACATTAGTTGATACTTAACCGCCCGTGCTACTTTTTCTTGAGGATCAGTTAGCGCACCTAATTGATAATTGGCAACAAGTCTGGCTAAGGTACTTTGGCGCTCATTCGATGTAATGGCTTTAATCTCGACTGATTGCTGAATGTTTAAATCATCACCGAAATTAGCCGTCAATTTAACCAGACCTTTTGGCTTTTCAGGGAATGCAGCCAGAATATGCAAGGTGTCGCCCATAAAAAAATGGGTAGCATGTGACTGCCATAAAGGTTGAACAGGCCATTGCACTGTGATCGATTTTGCCTGTTTGGCATAGATACGTTTGAAGTGGCGCTCGATTTTCTCAGCCATGCCTTCGCCGGGATTTACCAGCTCACAAGCGCCTTGAGTACCATTAGCCAGTTCTCGGACTAAGCGTTCCGATACCGCGCTGCCAACCCCCACGGTAAAAATACGCTGCTGAGTTTGAGTGGCCAATTTGATAATGTTGGCCGTTTGTTCACCGGCGTTATCCCATACTTCGCCATCGGTGATCAGTAAAATATCGGCAGACCCCTCTTTGTTTGATGATTTTATGGCGTGTTTCAGGGCTATAAATATTTCAGTTCCACCGAGGTCAGCCTCCATTTTTGCCACGACAGTCCGAATATAAGCAATATTGGCTTTTGTCGCATAAACCGGCGTGGCATGTTCGGTTGCCAGCGTACTCCCAAAGCGAATGAAAGAAAATTGATCCTGATCAGTGAGTGATTCTAAAATATTCAATAGCGCTGTTCGGGCTTGCGCAATGGACTCGCCAGCCATAGAACCCGAACAATCCACCACTAACTTAATGGTGCGTGGCTGATGCGCATTTGCTCCATAGCGTTTTGCTTTTATCCCGTTTATTTTCTTCAACAACTTGATGACAGCAGGCTTGTGGGTTTTCAGCGCAGCGGCTGAAGCTGTTTCTGGAAATGACGGATAAAAAGACGTCAACGCCACATAACCTTCACCATCCCGATCGCACACGGCACTAATTTTATCGTTGGCCAGGCGTAAATTCAGTATCAAGTCCCGATCTAAAAACGATCGACCTTCCTTTAAATGAACGACGTTGGTGTCATTGCGAGTCAGCACCTCGATGGCATGCGACGGACTTTCAATAGTTGCCGCTCTCAGCAAGCCTTTAATGGTAACTGACAGCGTATAACGATGCTCAACGCCTAGATCACTTGTAGGCACTTGCTGCGGTTCCAGATTCGGTTGACCATAACGGGGCGCCAGTATGGTAGGCATATGCCATCTCAGGACATTATTCGTCCAATTATGAAGTTGTGAGTAACGGAAAGTAATGATCGCAGTTTCATGGGCAATCAGGTTGCCAACATTAACGGTATATAAACCGGCTTCCAGTTGCTGTAACAGCATAGCCGCATCGCCCTCATGAATAGCTTCCTCGTAACGGTTTTCAGCCTGTTTTCTTTCCTGGACAACCCCCTTCAGGTGTCTATCGCCCAGCGTCACTGAAAAGCTAAGCAACACCGCATCGATGGGCAAAGGGAAGGTATAAACCGCTTCAATGGGCTGAGTTTCCGTGTTGATATAAGTCTGAGTGATGCACACTTCAGCGAGTAAATCCTGTAACTCTGCATTGACGTGCATACCTTGCAACGGAATAGCCCGCTGATTATGTTGCGACCAGAGGCCATGTTGCTGGGGGTTACTACTCATTGATCCTCTCCTGTGTCAGGGGTAAGTTGCGCATAGATAGACATTACACTTTTAAACAATTGTCGAACCTGTTCCGAGTCCAGTGCGGCTTGATGGGGTTCGATATGTAACTCAAGTCCCGGGGCGATGGTTAAATGACTCCACACCTCAATGTTTCCGGATTTCTTTCGGGGCAACAAATCCTCGGGCTGAGCTTGTTGTGCTAATAACTCGCCTATACGTTCCAGCGACAAACCAGACTTTTGCCATTTGTTAATGAACAGCAATTGTTCCAGATGAGTCTCAGTGTAGTGAGCAGCCCGCTTGAGACCGATTGGCCGACTCACCAAACCCGTCTGCATATAAAAGCGCACCGTTCGTTTCGATGTTTCAGTTAAGGAGCAAAGCTCATCAAGCGTAAAAGTATGTGTGGTTTTATTTTCATTCATGGCTTTATAGTAACATAAAAACTGTTTATAACAACTGTTAATAAAATGTATTGTAAACATATAGGTTAATTTCATTTCTTAAGAAGGGAAGGGGGGGATAGAAAACCTGGCTTTAGTATTACTTGTCTTTGATTGATAATTGTAGTGGGATGACTCAGAAAGCTGCCGGATTTTGTCCGTGGGGCCATTCTTTAGTTGTTGCACTGGCTATGCGGTTACTGAATCTCAGAAGGAGAAAATACAGATTTGCAATGATCTGATTAACAGCGATATTATAACAATTGTTAAAACAAGCATCTCGGATGGTCACATGCATACCCTTAAACTGACACAAATTGGCAATTCAGTTGGATTGATTCTACCAAAAGAAGTCCTTGCACGGTTAAAGCTTGTTAAAGGCGATACCGTATTTTTAACCGATGCACCTGGAGCGGTCACCATTACACCGCACGATCCCAGTTTTGAAGAGCAGTTGGAAATAGGGCGTGAATTCATGCGTGAATATCGCGATACCTTTAACGCATTGGCAAAATAGTTATGCAGCAATGGCGATGGATTGATAAACGACTGTTAGTGATGTTACATGATGAAAGCCTGGCCTTACACGGTGGAGCATCCGGTATTCGTGATAGATTCGGCTTTGAGTCGCGCAGTCAACTTGGCGCATTATGGGGAGCCGGATTTTGCAGATTTAACTGCCGCCTACGCGGTTGGATTAGCGAAAAACCATCCCTTTGTGGATGGTAACAAGCGCGTTGCATTTTTATCGGTGGGTTTGTTTTTGGGATTGAATGGCTACACGCTTAACGCAACCCAATTGGAAGCCACGCTCACCATTCAGGCAATCGCTGGCAGTCAATTATTAGAAGCCGACTTTGCTGAATGGGTACGATCAAATTCATCAATAAAAGATCACTTGTTGAGCTCTTAAATTGACTAACGGATGTTCATAATAGTATTATTTTTTCAGATTATTGTGTATATCTACCGAGCGATCTAGACTGTTCAATCATTCAGTTTATCGTTTGATTTTCGTAATCAAAGTAAATCCAATAAATTTTGCAGCTTCATTATCTGAAAATTTATCTTCCTGATATATTTTGCCGTTAGCAGAAAAAATAATGTCATGGCGGGAAAAATTAGCATGTCTACTACGAGTTTTATTAAATATAGCACTGAACGTAGCTAACGATCAATTATTGTCGCTGAATGACCATTTTTCAAAGCTAATCAGTGGTTTACCGGAAACTTTTATCTGTCTCTTCCGGGACCGAGCATTGAACAAAAAACTAATTCAACTAAATTTTTTATCAAAACGTTAAGCGAACAGGAAAAAGCAATATTGCAGGCCGAAAGCGCAGTCAAGCTCCAACAACGCGAAGTTGCTCAGCAAGCCCAACATGATAAAGTGGCGAGTGCTGTGCGTGAGTTATTGGCTGTCGCCGCTCCGGCTCCGGCAGACCATAAATATTTAGAAACGAAACAGGCTCGCCCCGGCGATTTGCGTGTAGTGCCGGTAGATGGCAGTGATTTGCCTGTCGACTCGGTAGTGATGATTGGCAATACCTGGAAGGCCTCTAAAGTATTGCGCGAAGAAAATCCGGATAAACTGGTTTTTACCGCCGGTGATTTACTGCTGACCGCTCAAGACGTGAACGGCGAAATCCGTTCAGTGCAAACCATTCAGGAAAACGGCAGCAAACGCTTTGCGGTCGGTGGCGCTAAACAAGACATGTTTCATGTTGTCGGCGGGCAAGGCCTCGACGCACTTGAAAAAGCCCCGGCTATTGTTATCGGCGAGGGCTATGCAACCGCTGACACACTATCACAAGCGCTAGGCTATGCCACCGTCGCCGCGTTTGACAGTGGTAATCTGCCCAACGTGGCCACGCAGCTACGCGAAAAGTTTCCCGATAAACCCTTTGTTATTGCAGGCGACAATGATATGCATCTTGAGCTGACCGAAGGCAAAAATCCCGGCAAAGAAAAAGCCTTAGCTGCGGCTAAAGCAGTCGCTGGCACGGCTATTTTTCCGATATTCGCCCCCGGTGAGCAAAACTACCCTGCAAATCTGGAACCGGTAACGCCGTCAAAAGCGCGAGCAGGTAGCTTGACTGACGAGCAACAACAGGCGATTGCCAAATTGAAGCGCTACACCGACTTTAACGATCTTGCGACTAACAGCGTGTTAGGTCGCGAAGGTGTTAGTCGTCAAGTAACGACTCGTGTAAACAGCATCATCGAATGGCAGGAAAAACAGATAATGGCGGCGCAGTGGCAAGCGCAGAAGCAAGAACAATTTGAAAAGTTTGAGCAACAGCACCAACGTAAAGCTATAAAAATGTGATACCAAGTCTATAAGCTATGCTTGCCATTGAAATTAAGGATTTACACGTGATTAATTGTTTGTCAGTCACACTAAGCCCTATAGGTCACTCTGTTGGGCACTTTCTAAGGAACTTGCCGGAGCTGTTGCACAAGTCCAAGGAACGGTTGCATCTGCTGTTGAAAATCTATCAAGCAAAATTAGCTTAGAAGACAAACCCGGTTATCCAACCGGAGAAGAAGTATTTAATTACCAGCCTAAGTCGTATCTTGTTATTGGTTGTATGTCAGAATTTATAACTGAGTATGGTGTAAACAAAGAAAAGTTAAGGTCTTTTGAATTATTGAGGAAGAATACGACAAACCCAGAAATATTAACTTTCGAATAATATCCGGCATGCGTTAAGTGCGTTAGTGAAAATCATAGCCACTGAAAAGTTTACTTCAATCGCGTTGCCACGGATAGCCACCGGCGTAGGTGATTTAGACTGGGATGATGTGTTGCCTTTGATAGAAAATAGACTGGGTGGCCTTGCTATACCCGTTTATATTTATGTCGCTTATATTGCTGGAAAAGCGGCTGATGAGTCAATCGTTTAAGCATTCTATGTGTCGGGTTGAATATAAACTCAAAAGCAAAACAGTCTAAGATGTCAGTTACACCCATTTAAAAGTTCTAAGTGGGATGTTGTAAACTCGCCACGTTCTAAAACGCAAAGGCATGAGTGATACAACGTCAAATAAACTTGATGCGTCAGGACATAGAACTGCTTCGATGCTGAATATCTAAGATGTGAAATTAAAGACAATTGACCCGTCTGGGGAGTAAGTGCTTTGTTACCAGCTTTGTTACCAGCTTTGTTACCAGATAGGATTTTTGAAGCGTTGTGGCTTGCTAACTACTTGATTTAATGGGGTGAACGACGGGGCTCGAACCCGCGACAACCGGAA
>CAIKYI010000168.1 GCA_903831545.1 uncultured Methylobacter sp.
AGGCAGAGCCGGCAGATTTACAGTCTGATCCCTTTGGCCGCTCGGGAACCCCTCCGTTATCGTTTAAGCTGACAATTATGTTTCATTATGACCGCAATGTCAATTATTAAATTTATATGCATTTAATTTATTCATCACACTAGGCATATCACCAGCAACCATTTGCTCCATACAACCAAAAGCTATATCAAAAACAGATAATATTAAACTCAATTCCTTTTTAGAAGGATTTGACAATACATAATCAACCACCAACTCACTTAATTTAGGACGCCCAACCCCAACTCTAAGCCTGTAGAATTCTTTTGATCCAAGATGAGCAATTATGTCCCTTAAACCATTGTGACCAGCATGCCCCCCGCCCTTCTTTAACTTAATGAGGCCAACCTCGAAATCAAGGTCATCATGTATCACTAAAACCTCTTCTGGCAGAATTTTGTAGTATCGAACTATTTTACCTACTGCATGCCCACTTCGATTCATAAAAGTACTTGGCTTTAATAAAATTACCTTACTCGAACCAACCTCTAATTGCGCAACAAAACCATCAAATCTGGACTCCCTAACCCAGACGGAGCCATATTTACGTATCAACCTATCCAAAAACAAAAACCCGGCATTATGCCGGGTTTTTTCGTACTGCTGACCTGGGTTACCCAATCCAACAATTAATTTAACCATTCTATCACTTAATTAATTAGTAATATTTAATTAAGCCTCATCTTTACTTGCTTTTGAAGCCATCATAGAAGCAACAGGATGATCATGCTCAACTCCTTGCGCAAGAGCCAAAATTTCCACGCCTGCGGGAAGAACAATATCTGAAAGATGCGCAGACTCACCAATATCCAACCCAACCAAATCAACTTCGATATAATCAGGAAGGGCACCAGGTAAACAAGAAACCTCAACGTCAATCATGGCATGAGCCACTATACCACCTTTTTTTCCACCAATAGACGAACTCTCATTTACAAAATGCAATGGAACATGAACTTTCAAAAGCTCAGTCATCTCAACGCGAAGAAAATCCATATGCAACACTTGAAATTTAGCAGGATGACGCTGAACTCCTTTTAGAATCGCTTTCTCAGTCTTTCCATCAATAGTAACATCTAAAACATGCGAGTATACTGCCTCATGAGCAAGATGCTTAATTACTTCATTATGACTTAATGCAAGCATTTGCGGCTCACGATGACCACCGTATATTACTGCAGGCACACTACCCGACCTTCGCGCTCTTCTTGCTGCGCTTTTACCTGATTGCCCACGACTATCGGCAACAAACTCAAATACGTTAGACATTTTTATCTCAACCCCGTGCTTGTAAACACAACAAATTAAATTTTAAGCTTCTTCTTTTTAATCGACGTAGAGCGAACTAACTGACTCACCAACAGCAATGCGCCTTATGGTTTCTGCCAGCATCTCAGCAACACTTAACTGCCTAATCTTTCCTAGCTCTGCCGCCTCACCAACCAGTGGAATCGTATCAGTAACAACCAATTCATCTAGCTCTGAATTTTTTATATTTTTTAATGCAGCACCTGATAATACAGCATGAGTACAATAGGCAACAACTTTAACCGCACCATGTTTTTTCAATGCACCTGCTGCATTACACAAGGTACCCGCCGTATCAACCAGATCATCAATTAAAACACAACTTCGACCATTAACATCCCCAATTATGTGCATAATTTCTGCCACATTAGCTTTAGGCCTTCGCTTATCTATTATTGCGAGATCGGCATCATCCAATCGTTTTGCTAACGCCCTAGCTCTTACAACACCACCAACATCCGGAGAAACAACAATCAAGTCTTTATACTTCTGGCGCCAAACATCACCAAGAAGTATCGGCGAAGAGTAAACATTATCAACTGGTATATCAAAGAAGCCCTGAATCTGATCAGCATGCAAGTCGACAGTTAACACACGATCAGCGCCAGCCTGCTCAATCATCTTAGCAACTAATTTGGCACTAATTGGAACTCTAGCCGACCTTGATCTTCTATCTTGTCTTGCGTAACCATAATATGGCATTACAGCTGTAATTCGGGACGCAGACGCACGATTTAGAGCATCTATCATCACCAATAACTCCATTAAATTTTCATTTGTAGGAGAGCATGTTGGCTGAATAACAAAAACATCTTTACCACGAACATTTTCTTCAATTTCGACAGCAACCTCACCATCACTAAACCTACCTACAGTTGCCATTCCGAGTCGCATATTTAGCTTTTTTACTATCCCTTCAGATAATGCTAAATTTGCATTTCCAGAAAACACCATCACAGAGGTGTCACTCATCAAGCACTCCAAAATTGAATTTTAATTAGCGGAGGTAATTGGCTGGGCCGCAAGGATTCGAACCTTGGTATGCGGAGATCAAAACCCCGTGCCTTACC
>CAIKYI010000169.1 GCA_903831545.1 uncultured Methylobacter sp.
ACGCACTTCACCAACATTACGATTACGGTTATCGGTCAAACAATCGACGATGACAGCTGTCCCGCCCGGACCGTAGCCTTCATAACGGATTGTTTCGTAGTTAACACCTTCGAGAGCGCCGGAGGCTTTTTTTATGGCTGTATCAATGGTATCGCGGCGCATATTTGCGCCTAACGCTTTATCAATTGCAGTGCGTAAACTCGGATTGCTACCGGCATCCGGGCCACTGGTTTTTACCGCTACGGTAATTTCACGCAGGATTTTGGTAAAAATCTTGCCTCGTTTGGCATCCTGTCCAGCCTTACGGTGTTTAATATTAGCCCACTTACTATGTCCGGCCATTGTCTCTCTCTTAATTTCGTTATACAGGGCAACCGTAAAGGACTGCCCGACTAAATTTCGTTAAACAGGGCAACTGCAAGGGATTGCCTCTACAAAATATGTTTCAAAACAGAAACCAAACTTGGCTCGGCACTATAAAAATCAGCTTGGTCACGCACTATGGCGCGATCAACCACACCGCCAAAGCCAACCACATAAGCGCCCGCCTGTTTGGCTTCCATGTCGGTCTTGCCATCACCAATCATAACCAATGAACCACCGAATCTAAGCAATTGCCTGCACACCTCGGCTTTTCCACCCGATCTGGCCAGCGGCGATTTTTGATCATAAGCAAGATAACTGCCATCAACATTAAAGATAACATCAACCGCATGCACCCTGTCTGGAGTCACACTCAGTATTTCTGCCAACGGCAAAATAGCCTGACGAAGTCCGCCACTGATAATATGTAATTTCTTGTTTGATGCTCTCAGTGTCTCAAACACCTCTTTAACACCGTCGACGATCTGTTCAATATACAATCCAGCTAACCAGTCAATACTTTGTTGATCCGGCCTGATTAACGATAAGCGTTGCTCATAGACTTCTTCCAACAACACATCTCCATTCATCGCAGCATCGGTGAGCATGGACATTTCTTCGCCCAATCCAACGCGCCTGGCCAGTTCGTCTATCCCTTCTATTTTGCTTAAGGTGCTGTCGCAATCGAAGCAGAAAATATCAAAATTCATAATTCAACCTGCCAACTTAATTACCGTGATAATAGCCATCAGGTGAAGCTTTACGTAAAGGCTTGACAGGTGTCTTGACTGGAACTTTAGTCTTTGCAGAAACTGGCATGTTTGCTGAAATCGAAGCCTTTGCTGCAACTTTAGGCTTGGCCGGAAGCTGAACTGAAGTTCGCGCAGGTACAAGCACTGTCGGGGCTATTTCTGGTGTAGCTGACGCTTCTTCCAGTAATGGTAAACGCTCATAAATTGCAATCGGTTCCCCGTTTTGCTCTTTAACGGCCTTATTTAGCGCTTGCTGATCGAAATCAAAGATTTCCTGATTGTTATTGGCTTTTTTAATCAATCCCAGCGCCAGCGTAAAACGTTGATCCAGCGTTGTTTCTTCGCCTTCCAAATCCGGATGCGATTCAATATAGAGAACATTATCCAACCAACCAACCTTGATCGGTTGTTTAACAATATAAACGGGTGTTCCTACGCCTACCAAATCATATAATTCTTCAACATCCTTAGGATACATCCGAACACAACCATGAGTTATCTGCATACCGATTCCATTAATTTTGTCAATATCGGTGCCATGGATACGATATTCACCAGGCAAATCTAGATACAGTGCGCGCGTACCCAAAGGATTATGTGGCCCGGGAGGTACAATGACCGGCAACGGATCACCATTCGCCGCATGTTCTCTACGAATTGATTCTGGTGGATGCCATTCGGGATTCATTATTTTCCGCTCTACTTTAGTTTTACCCAAAGGTGTTTTCCAGTCCTGCCGCCCAACACCATGGGCAAATGACATGACTTGTTGCGGTGTTTCACCCTTTTTAGCAGGTGGGTAGTAATACATGCGATATTCAGCAATATTTAAGGTAATGCCGTTATGCGGTGAATCAGGCAGAATACGATGATTGGATAAACGGACAATCTCACCCTTTTTAACCAGCCAGCGATCAACATCAGGATTCAATCTGACTATTTCGGTTTGACCCAGCAGAAAACGTCGGGCAACGTCCAATAAGGTTTCATCCTGATCAGCACGGGTCAAAGCCACACCGTCTGGATATAGAGTAATTACGGCATCATTAACATTTTTTGGCATCGAATAAGTCGTTGCTTGGGCGTGCCCTCCCATGAATGAAAGTAAAAAGATAAAGACGAGTAGAGCGTTAATGTTCATTACGTTAAATTTCTCAAAAAACACAGTATAAAAAACTCTTTTTATTATCCTGATCGGTTTTATGACTATAGATGAAGATGAATTTGCCTTCAACAGGAACCCAACTTTCTAAGTTAATACCCACCAAAAAAATTTGAAGATGATATCATGCCAGTCAATTTTACGCACAATTATACTTCCTCAAGGTCATTTTTTGGCCATTAGCAAAATTAGACGTATAGTTTTGTTATCAGATATAAACTGCTTGCTAAATTCTCAAATGTTCAATTTAGGCACTATACATGACTATACATGAATAGATATGCGCAGAATTTTTGTCCATTAACAAGGCGCAAAAAAAGACGTATAGCTGAGCTATGTAACTATTTTTTCAACGCAGTGGATGGGCAAAAAAGACCAGTCAGTTGGATATATTTTTCGTAGAAAATTGCCTATATCCCTACAAATCTTGCGTGCCAAACAAATTAAGTTGGGCACGGCAAGATTAAAGAGACTTTCTCTCGCTACGATTTCTTATCTGGAACAGCCTCCTAGCCGTTTAATCCATTAATAATTTAGCCTGGCAATTTTATACTAAATTCCTTTGGCTAGTTTTTCAGCATACCCGATGTAATTGCGCGGGGTCAGCCTCATCAAATCAGCCTTGGCTTGCGCCGGAATTTCAAGTTTTTCAATAAAAGCCTGCATTTGCTCCGGAGTAATGCGCTGACCACGCGTTAATTCTTTTAACTTTTCATATGGTTTTTCAATGCCGTAGCGACGCATAACCGTTTGTATGGGTTCTGCCAGGACTTCCCAGTTAGCATCGAGATCAGCTTCTATCATCTCAGCATTAATCTGTAATTTAGAAATCCCTTTTAAACTCGCCTGAATAGCTATACTGGTGTGAGCGATGCCAACGCCGATATTTCTTAATACAGTTGAATCGGTTAAATCGCGCTGCCAGCGTGATACGGGCAATTTTTCTGCTAAAAAACCGAATAACGCATTGGCTAATCCCAAATTACCTTCCGAGTTTTCAAAGTCAATCGGATTAACTTTGTGCGGCATGGTAGAGGAGCCAATTTCACCGGCAATGGTTTTTTGCTTGAAATAACCCAGAGAAATATAGCTCCAGATATCGCGGTCAAAATCCAGTAAAATGGTATTAAATCGGGCCAACGCATGAAAATATTCGGCAATATAATCGTGTGGTTCAATCTGGATCGTGTAGGGATTAAATTGCAAGCCAAGTGATTCAACAAACTGTTGGGCAAACTCGGACCAGTCCACATCAGGATAAGCCACACAATGGGCGTTATAATTACCCACTGCACCATTTATTTTTCCCAATAAAGCAACAGCTTGAAGTTGATCTTTTTGGCGCATCATACGTGCGGCAACATTGGCAAACTCCTTGCCAGTAGTGGTTGGAGTAGCAGATTGACCATGAGTGCGCGATAACATGGGCTGATTGGCAGTTTCAACAGCAATGGCTTTAAGCGCCTCAATACAGTTACTGATTTGCTCTACAATAACTTCACGACCTTCTTTAAGCATTAACGCGTAAGACAGATTATTAATGTCTTCTGAAGTACAGGCAAAATGAATAAATTCACTGATTTTTTCCAGTTCAGCGCAACCGGTTATTTTTTCCTTAAGCAAATACTCAACAGCTTTAACATCATGGTTAGTGGTTTTTTCAATGTCTTTAACCCGTTGCGCATCGACTTCTGAAAAATCATTGACGATGTTGTTTAACAGCTGTGTCGCCAAATCGCTGAACGGACTAACTTCGACAATCAACGGATGCCTGGCCAAGGCTTGCAGCCAACGCACCTCAACCATTACTCGAAAACGAATCAGACCGTATTCGCTGAATATAGGACGCAGTTTTTCAACTTTGTCGGCATAGCGACCATCGATTGGGGAAATAGCGGTGAGGGCAAAATTTGTCATGAGTTGATCCGGGTGTTTTATAGTGTAGGGTATTCGTGTGAGGGTTATACTCTGCCCACATTCTCGAGGAGAATATTAGGCAGGAAATCAGCGCATAATTATTCGTTGGCTTTGGATTCAATAATTCCGCCACCCAAACAAATATCATCTTCATAAAAAACGACAGATTGTCCGGGGGTAATAGCTCTTTGTGGCTGATCAAAGCTTACTTTGCATCGATCATTACCCATAGGTTGTAAATAACAAGCCTGATCTGCCTGACGATAACGGGTTTTTGCAGTACAACGCAAAGCCTTTAATAAAGGGCGATTGTTACACCAATCAAGCTGACTGGCTTCCAGAGTATTATGTAACATCAACGGATGGTCGTGACCCTGACCGACAATCAGAAGATTATTTTCCAAATCTTTTTCCAGTACATACCAGGGTTCATCAGGCGCATTTTTGACACCACCGATGCCCAGGCCTTGGCGTTGGCCAAAGGTGTAATACATCAAGCCATGATGCTTGCCAATATATTGGCCTTCAGGCGTACGCATTTCGCCAGGTTGTGTGGGTAGATAACGCTGCAAAAATTCAGTAAATTTTCGCTCGCCAATAAAACAGATGCCAGTGCTGTCTTTTTTATAGCTATTGGAAAAACCGGCTTTATCTGCCATCGCCCTGATTTCCGGTTTATGCAAATGACCTATCGGAAACAGGGTGCGGGCTAACTGTTTTTGTCCCAAAGTATAAAGAAAATAACTTTGTTCCTTGTTAGGATCAAGACCTTTTAACAAAAAATGCTCGCCATTATGATTTGAAGTAACTCGGGCATAATGCCCCGTGGCGATATATTCAGCGCCCAGATCTTCAATTGCGTAATTTAAAAAAGCTTTAAATTTAACATGCTTATTACACAGAATATCGGGATTTGGAGTGCGACCCGCTTTAAATTCAGCCAGAAACACCTCAAAGACCTCATCCCAGTATTCGGCGGCAAAGTTAACGGTTTTTAATTCAATACCCAATTTATCGCAAACCTGTTGAGCATCGGCAAGGTCTTGCATGGCAGTGCATTGCTCCGTACCATCGTCTTCTTCCCAATTTTTCATAAACAGACCGGTAACCTGATGGCCTTGTTCCAACAATAACAAAGCCGTTACAGAAGAATCAACACCTCCAGACATACCGACAATTATTTTTTTACTCATGGTCAAGGTCGATAAAAGATTTAAGCAGTGACAAAGGATATCGCTGACCGGCAAGATACTCGTCAACGCTGATAAGAACCAACGGACTTCGCAAACGATGTCGCTCAGCTTCGATTTCATCGCGTGTTAACCAGTGAGTTGCAACTATGCCTTGGTCAAGTTGTTGTATCGGGTTATGCGAATGACAGCGACCAGAAAAGCATACTCTGACAAAACTTGGGAAGTCAGGGTTTTTTCGCCACAGCTGAACCGAAATAATATGCTCAGGCTCAAACTGCCAGGCACTTTCTTCCTGCACTTCGCGCTTGATAGCTGCAATCAAATCCTCACCTGCTTCAAGATGCCCCGCAGGTTGGTTGAATTGAAGGCCGCTGGTTGTTTCTTCTTCTACGAACAAGAAACGCTGGTCTTGCTCAATAACTGCGGCTACTGTAACGTGTGGTTTCCAAACCATTGCATAATTCCAGTTTTTAAACGAAATATTTTACTAGATTTAGAGATATTATGTTGGTAAAAAAGGTTCTCCAAAGCACTTGTTAAACTTTCGCATGTGTCTTGTTTATTTTGTTGCTAACATATCAGTTGTAATTCAACACAATTGGCACTATGTTAGAGACTATAGTTTTTTATTATTACATTTATGTCTGATTTTAATCCTTTTAAAGATAACGATAACGACTTGGCTATTCAGGAGGCCAAGCCCAAATTAAAAAAACCGCCTTTATATAAGGTTATCCTGCTAAATGATGATTTTACGCCCATGGATTTTGTAATTGAAATTCTGATGGATTTTTTTGCCATGACTGAAGAAACAGCGACTCAGGTTATGTTGCAAATACATACAAGAGGAATTGGTGTATGTGGAACATATTCAAAAGATGTTGCTGAACCCAAGGTTTATATAGTTAACGATTATTCACGAGAGCATCAGCATCCGCTGATGTGTTCGATGGAAGAAGTGTAGGTTGGAGAGCTTATGTTAAGTAAAGAACTTGAAGTTACGTTGAACAATGCCTTTAAAAATGCGCATGATAAACGACATGAATTTATAACTGTTGAACATTTGCTGCTGGCATTGCTTGAAAATGTTTCCGCTCAGCCAATTCTTATAGCCTGTGGCTGTGACATTAAGGCTTTACGTGGTCAGTTGACGCAGTTTATCGATGAAACTACATCACTTATCCCTATGGGAATACAGCGCGAAACTCAGCCTACCCTTGGTTTTCAGCGTGTCTTGCAACGGGCGGTTTTTCATGTGCAGGCTTCTGACAAAAAAGAAGTTTCCGGCGCCAATTTATTTGTGGCACTGTTTAGCGAGCAAGACTCTCATGCCGTTTATCTGTTAAATAAACAGGATATCTCAAGACTGGATGTGGTCAATTATCTTGCGCATGGCATTTCAAAAATTGACCCTGAAAACGAGCCATCGCATAACGAACCCTCGGATTCTGCGAATCCTGAAGCGGAAACATCTGGAAGTCCATTAGATAAGTACGCCACCAATCTCAATGAAGAAGCGCTGAAAGGTAGAATTGACCCGCTAATTGGCAGGGATGCGGAAATAGAACGTACTATCCAGACGTTATGTCGCCGTCGCAAAAATAATCCGTTACTGGTTGGCGAAGCCGGCGTAGGAAAAACCGCAATCGCCGAAGGTTTGGCTAAACGGATTGTAGAAGAACAAGTACCGGATGTTTTAATACACAGCGTTATATATTCGTTGGATTTGGGGGCATTGGTTGCCGGCACCAAATATCGGGGGGATTTTGAAAAGCGTCTTAAAGCATTGTTAAGCCAACTCAACAAAGAACCTGATTCAATATTGTTTATTGATGAGATTCATACCATCATCGGTGCGGGTTCAGCTTCTGGTGGCGTCATGGATGCTTCAAATCTCATAAAGCCCGCACTGGCTTCTGGCCAATTGCGCTGCATCGGCTCAACAACTTATCAGGAATATCGTGGCGTTTTTGAAAAGGATCACGCGCTTGCCAGAAGATTTCAAAAAATTGATGTTCTTGAGCCTTCAGTTGCAGACACAATACTTATTCTAAAAGGCCTTAAATCACGATACGAAGAACATCATGACGTTAAATATTCTTCGGATGCCTTACGTGTAGCTGCCGAATTGTCCGATCGCTATATTACCGACCGACATTTGCCTGATAAAGCCATAGATGTAATTGATGAAGCAGGTGCCAAGCAGCGCATGACCGCGGAAACCGATAGAAAACAGCTTATCGATGTGGCTGAAATAGAGGAAATAGTCTCAAAAATTGCTAGAGTTCCAGCAAAATCAGTATCTTCCAATGATATAGACAAACTGGGTAATCTGGAAAAAAATCTGAAGATGCTGGTCTTTGGTCAGGATGAAGCCATTTCGGCATTGGCCTCAGCCATAAAATTATCGCGTGCAGGACTGAGAGATACACAGAAAACTATCGGCTCATTTCTTTTTTCCGGGCCAACCGGAGTCGGAAAAACCGAAGTTACCCGTCAACTGGCCAAGGTACTGGGAGTAGAACTTATTCGCTTCGATATGTCTGAATACATGGAGCGACATACTGTTTCCAGACTGATTGGCGCGCCTCCAGGCTATGTGGGCTTTGATCAGGGGGGGTTATTGACCGAACAGGTTACCAAACATCCTCATGCTGTGTTATTACTGGACGAATTGGAAAAAGCCCACCCTGATGTCTTTAATTTATTATTGCAGGTCATGGATCACGGCTCTTTGACTGATAATAACGGTCGCAAAGCTGATTTTAGAAACATTATTTTAGTGATGACGACTAATGCAGGAGCGGAAGAAGGAAGCCGTGCCTCTATTGGCTTTACCCATCAGGATCATGCCAGCGATAGTATGAAGGTAATTGAAAAAGGTTTTTCACCCGAATTCCGTAATCGCCTGGATGCCATTATTCAGTTTAAACCTTTAGATATTTCAATTGTTGGCCATGTGGTTG